>NZ_JBEPAA010000053.1:0-55910 GCF_040298365.1 Kitasatospora sp. NPDC001603 | reverse complement strand
GCGGTGCTGGTCACCTCCTCCGGTGAGGGCAAGGAGGTCGCCGCGCGGGTCGCGCTGCGGATCGGCTCCGGCATCATCACCGACGCCGTCGACCTGGAGGCCGGCGCCGACGGCCCGGTCGCCACCCAGGCCGTCTTCGCGGCGTCCTTCCAGGTGAAGTCCAAGGTGTCGCACGGCGCCCCGGTCATCACGGTGAAGCCGAACGCGGTGGCCCCCGAGGCCGCTCCGGCCGCGGGCGCGGTGGAGAACGTCACCGTCGGGTTCACCGGCAACGCCGCCAAGGTCACCTCGCGCACCCCGCGGGTCTCCTCCGGGCGCCCGGAGCTGACCGAGGCCGCGATCGTGGTCTCCGGCGGCCGCGGCGTCGGCGAGGCGGCCGGCTTCGGCGTGGTCGAGGAGCTGGCCGACGCGCTGGGCGCGGCCGTCGGTGCCTCGCGCGCCGCCGTCGACGCCGGCTGGTACCCGCACAGCAACCAGGTCGGCCAGACCGGCAAGCAGGTCTCCCCGCAGCTCTACATCGCGGCGGGCATCTCGGGCGCGATCCAGCACCGGGCGGGCATGCAGACCTCGAAGACCATCGTGGCCGTCAACAAGGACCCGGAGGCCCCGATCTTCGAGCTGGTCGACTACGGCGTGGTCGGCGACCTCTTCGCGGTGCTGCCGCAGCTCACCGGCGAGGTCCAGGCCCGCAAGGGCTGACCGCACGACGTCGGAAGGCACTGCGCGAGGGCGCGCCCGGGAACCGTCCCGGGCGCGCCCTCGCGCTTTCGCGCGGGCGGATCCCCCGCTGCCGCGGTCCGTCCCCGTGGGCTCTGCGGGTGCCCGCCGCCGGGCCCGTAGAGTCGGACGCCGGACCGGCGGCGACAGGGCCGGCGGGGACAGAGCGCCACACCGCGACCAAGGGCGAGGGCAGACGCATGACACTCTTGACGGCACTTCAGGGCGACTTCGGCGACTCCGGCGACGCGCTCCGGATCGACGGGCGGGAGCTCTCCCGCGAGCAGTTGCTGGGAGCGGCGACCGCGGTGGCCGACCGGGTGGCCGGCGCCCCCGCGCTGGCGGTGCTCGCCCGGCCCACCGCCGAGACCGTCGTCGCGGTGGTCGGCGGGCTGCTGGCCGGCGTGCCCGTGGTGCCGCTGCCGCCCGACTCCGGGCCCAAGGAGCGCGCGCACATCCTGCGGGACTCGGGCGCCGTCCTGCTCGCGCACGCCGCCGGGGACACGGTGCCGGAGACCGGGGGAGTGTCGGCGCTGCCCGTCGACCCGGCCGAGCGCTCCGCCACCGGTCACGCCGAGCCCGCGCCGGACGCCACCGCGTTCGTGCTCTACACCTCGGGGACCACCGGCGCCCCGAAGGGGGCGATGATCCGGCGCTCCGCCGTCGCCGCCGACCTGGACGCGCTGGCGGAGGCCTGGCGCTGGACCGCCGACGACACACTGGCCCACGGTCTGCCGCTCTTCCACGTGCACGGCCTGGTCCTCGGCGTGCTCGGCGCCCTGCGCACCGGCAGCCGGCTGGTGCACACCGGGCGGCCCACGCCGGCGGGCTACGCGGCCGCCGGTGCCAGCCTGTACTTCGGCGTGCCCACGGTCTGGTCCCGGCTGGCCGCCGACCCGGAGGCGGCCGGGCAGCTCGCCTCGGCCCGGCTGCTGGTCTCCGGCAGCGCGCCGCTGCCGGTGCCGGTCTTCGAGAAGCTCGCCGCGCTGACCGGGCACGCCCCGATCGAGCGCTACGGCATGACCGAGTCGCTGATCACCCTCTCCACCCGGGCGGACGGCGAGCGCCGCCCCGGCAGTGTCGGGCTGCCCCTGACCGGCGTGCGGACCAGGCTGGTCGGCGAGGAGGGCGAGCCCGTCCCGCACGACGGCGAGAGCGTGGGCGAGCTGCAGGTCGCCGGGCCGACGCTGTTCACCGGGTACCTCAACCGGCCGGACGCCAACGGGGAGGCGTGGACGGCGGACGGCTGGTTCCGCACCGGGGACGTCGCCGTGATCGGCGAGGACGGCTTCCACCGGATCGTCGGCCGTGCCTCGGTGGACCTCATCAAGAGCGGCGGCTACCGGATCGGCGCCGGCGAGGTCGAGGCGGCGCTGCGCGACCACCCGGCGGTCGCGGACGCCGCGGTGGTCGGGGCGCCCGACGAGGACCTCGGCCAGGCGGTGGTCGCCTACGTCATCCCGGACGGCACGGTGACGGGGGACCAGCTGACGGCCTTCGTGGCGGAGCGGCTCTCGGTCCACAAGCGGCCGCGGCGGGTGGTGCTGGTGTCCGAACTGCCCAGGAACGCCATGGGAAAGGTGCTCAAGAAGCAGCTGCTGGCGGAGTCGGCACTCGGGTGACGGGAGGTCACCCGGTGACGGTCGTTCATCTCTTCGACCGTCACCCCGGCGGTCCTCCTCACCTTCCGTGAACCCTTCCTTTGGCGCACTCCACTGCGCACTGTGAGCGGCCGCGTGCCTAACGTGACACGCAGGCAGAACTGAATCCCAGGGTGACGAACCGCGGCCTCCGGTCGCAGGACCGGAAGCCGCGGCTCGTCACCGGGAACCCCTCTGCCCTCCCGTTCAGTGTTCAGCCGGGGTTCAGCAGCGTCAGCGGTGCTGGGCAGTGCTGAGCCGCGTTCAGCAAAGGAAGACAGCAGGATGACGACCGTCAACACCGGCGCACCGGGTGCAGCCGACGACCCGACCGGGCAGACCGCCGCCACCACCGACGGGCCGGCGCGTGCCGCCCGGCCCTCCCGGGCGGCACGGGTCCGTCGGGGGATAGGCATGGTGGCGGTGATCGCGGCCGGTGCCGGCGTGATCGGCCTCGGTACCGGGGTCAGCAGCGCGGCCGCCGAGCCGGCGCCGGCCCACGCGGGCTGGGACGGGTCTCGGTACTGGTTCAAGAACAGCCAGGGTCAGTGGCGCTGGACCAGTCACTACGACATCTACCAGGCCCGGACCGGGAGCGGCGCCAAGGCCGCGGCCCCGGCGGCCTCCTCCTCGTCCGGGGGGATCACGCAGGGCTGGGACGGGTCGCGGTACTGGTTCAGGAACAGCCAGGGCCAGTGGCGCTGGACCACCCACTACGACGTCTACCTGGACCGGACGGGTGGCGGCTCCGCCGCCGGTTCGTCCTCCTCCTCGGGCTCGGCCGGGTCGTCCGCCGGCTCCGGCTCGGTGGCCGCCGACGGGGACGTCGAGACGGCGGTGCAGTTCGCTCTCGCCCAGCTCGGCAAGCCGTTCCGGACGGCCGGCAACGGGCCGGACGGGTACGACTGCTCGGGCCTGGTGCAGCAGGCGTTCAAGCGCGGCGGCATCGCGCTGCCGCGGGTGGCCAACGACCAGTACGAGGCGACCACGCCGGTCAGCGCCGGCCAGCTGCGCCGCGGTGACCTGCTCTTCTGGTCGGACGACGGCAGCGCCCGGGGCATCCACCACGTGGCGATCTACCTGGGCAACAACCAGTACGTGGAGGCCGCCCGGCCCGGCACCAACATCCGGATCTCGGCGCTCAGCAGCGGCTACTACCCGACGCAGATGGGCCGCCCCTGAGGAGCGTGCCCGCCGGGTGACGCCCGGCCGGTCGAGCGGCTGTCCGTACGCCGCCCGACCGGCCGGGCGTCCGGGTGTCTCGGCGCTTCCGCGCCTCCGCGCTTCGGGGATTCGGCACTCTGTCGCCGGGTCGGGCCGCCAGGGGTGCCGGGGGAGGTGCCGGGTGGGGCGCGGGGGACGGGGAGCGTGGGGCGGGTGGGGGCGCGAGAGGTGTTCAAGGGGGCGCGCGTAAGGTAGGTGGCCGCCGGTGATCAGGGGCGTGCGGACCGGCGGTCGGGCAGGCGCGCGTACCGTGGTGCGGACCGCCTGGCCTGGGCACATGCCCCTGTCACACGGCGTGGCCGGGTTCGGCCGCCGGGCCCGGTCCGCAGGTATGGGGACCGGCGCGGCGGGGGTACCACCTCGGGTGGCGCTGGTACGGCTGACGGGGGCGCCGCCCGGTGCGAACGGCATCGGGGGAAGTCGAGGGGCAGGGGACGTTGTGATCGTCTGGGTCAATGGCACATTCGGGGCGGGCAAGACGACTGCCTGCCGTGAGTTGGTGGAGCTGCTGCCGGGGAGCACGCTGTTCGATCCCGAGCTCGTCGGGTTCGGGCTGCGCGACCTCCTGCCCGCGGACCGGCTGGCCGCCGTGTCCGACTTCCAGGACCTCCCGGCCTGGCGCCGGCTCGTCCCCGAGACGGCCGCCGCGCTGCTCGGCGAGGTGCCGGGGCCGCTGGTGGTCCCGATGACGCTGCTCCGGGAGGACTACCGCGACGAGATCTTCGGCTCGCTCGCCTCGAACGGCATCACGGTGCACCACCTGGTCCTGGACCCTGAAGAAACGATCCTGCGTGCGCGTATCGCCCAGCGAGACGAGTGCCCCGGCGATCCGGAGCGCAGCGAGCGCGTCCGGCAGTGGTGCCTGGAGCACCTGCCGCGGTACCGGGCCGCCCGCCGCTGGCTCATCGAGGACGCCCGGATGGTCGACAACGGCGAGCTGACCCCGCGCGAGACCGCCGCCCGGCTCGCCCAGCTCGTCCGTGACGGCTCGGCCCGCTGCCCGATCGTCCAGACCCCGGACCCGACCGGGGACACGGTGGCCTCCGCCGTGCTGTTCTTCGACGAGCAGGACCGGGTCCTGCTCGTCGACCCGGTCTACAAGCCGGACTGGGAGTTCCCCGGCGGGGTCGTCGAGCGCGGCGAGGCGCCGACCGACGCCGCCCTCCGGGAGACCGCCGAGGAGCTGGGGCTGCGGCTCGACCCGGGCACGCTGCGGCTGCTCGCCGTCGACTGGGAGCCGCGCACCGGCCCGCGCCGCGGCGGCCTGCGGCTGGTCTACGACGGCGGCCTGCTGGACGCCGCCGCCCGGCAGAACCTGCTGCTCCAGCAGGAGGAGCTGCGCGGCTGGCGCTTCGTCAGCCTGGACGAGGCCGCCCGTCTGCTGCCCCCGGGCCGGTACCGGCGGCTGGCGGCCGCGCTGGACGCCCGCCGCAGCGGCGAGTTGCGCTACCTGGAGGCCGGCCGCCGGGCCGGTCTCGGCCTGGCCAGGGCGGCGGACGCGGCGTAGCGCCCGTCGTGGTGCCCGCGGCCGCGAGCCGGCGGGGCCGCCCCCGGTGCGGTTCGGGTGTGCCGGGCGGGGCGGGGGCGGGAGGATGGGACCATGCCGTTCACACTGAGCCATCCGGCCGCCGTCCTGCCCCTGCTGCGCGCGGCGGGGACGCGCGGCCCGCTGGTGGCCTCGGCGCTGGTCGCCGGTTCGATGGCGCCCGATGTGCCGTTCTTCCTGGAGTCGTTGCTGCCCGGCGTCTACGGGCAGGGCGGGACGACCCACCGCTGGTGGGCGGTGCCCACCGTGGACGTGGCGATCGCGGGCGTCCTGGTGGCCGGGTGGCACGGGCTGCTGCGCGCCCCGCTGCTCGCCCTGCTGCCCGAGCGGTGGGCCGGCGCGGCCGAGGCGCTGACGGTCCGGCGGGGCGGCGGCGCGAGTGCGGCCTGGTTCGCCGGCTCGGCGGCGCTGGGCGCGGCCACCCACGTCGGCTGGGACGCCTTCACCCACGGGGGCCGGCTGGGTGTGCGCCTGCTGCCGGTGCTGGACCGGACGGTCGCCGGGCTGCCGCTGTACACCGTGCTGCAGTACGGCAGTTCGGCGCTGGCACTGGCGGCGCTGGCCGGGCACCTGGCGCGGGCGGCCCGTGCGGTGGAGCCGGTCCGGCCCGCCCCGGCGCTCCCCGCGGGGGCCCGGCGGGCCGCCGTGGCGGTGCTCGGCGCGGCCACGGCGGCCGGGGTGGTGCACCGGCTCGTCCCGCTGCGGCGGAACGCGATCCCGGAGTTCTGCTTCGGGGCCGGCGCCGGCCTCGCGGTCGGAGCGGTCGGGTACGCGCTGGTGCACGCGGTCGCGGGGCGGGTGGCGGGCCGGCGGCGGGCGGCCGGGCGGCTGCCGGTGTGACGGCCGCCCAGCGCACCGGGGCGCCGTCGCACCGGCAGGGCGGGGCCGGGGCTCAGACGGAGCGCAGCTCGGCGTACCGGTGCAGGAAGAGCGCCTCGGTCAGCGCCATCCGCTCCAGCTCCCGCGGGTCGACGCTCTCGTTGACCGCGTGGATCTGGGTGGTCGGCTCCTCGACGCCGATCAGCACGATCTCGGCCTGCGGGTAGAGCGACTGCAGGGTGTTGCAGAGCGGGATCGAGCCGCCCTCGCCCGAGGCGACCATCGGCGTGCCGAAGGCCTCGGCCATCGCCGAGCCCATCGCCTCGTAGGCCGGGCCGGAGGTGTCGGCGGCGAACGGCTCACCGGCGCCCTGCCGTTCGATCCGCAGCCGGGCACCGGCCGGTGCCTGCGCCTCCAGGTGGGCGATCAGCGCGTCCTGGGCGGCGAGGGCGTCGCCGCCCGGCGGCACCCGCAGGCTGACCAGCGCCTTGGCGGCGGCCTGGACGGAGGAGGTGGCGCCGATCACCGGCGGGGCGTCGATGCCGTGGACGGTGACGGCCGGGCGGGCCCAGAGCCGGTCCGCGACGGTGCCGGTGCCGGTCAGCGCCACGCCGTCCAGCACCTTGGCGTCGGCGCGGAACTGCTCCTCGGGGTACTGCACCCCGGGCCACGTCTGGTCGCTGGTCAGGCCGGCCACCGCGACGTCGCCGTGCTCGTCGTGCAGCGAGGCCAGCATCCGGACCAGGCCCTGCAGGGCGTCCGGGGCGGCGCCGCCGAAGGCACCCGAGTGCAGGTTTCCGGCCAGGGTGGTGAGCGACACCTCGACCATCGTCATACCGCGCAGGGTGGCCGTGACGGTCGGCAGGCCGGCGGTGAAGTTGCCGGTGTCGCCGATGACGATGGCGTCGGCCGCGAGCAGCTCGGGGTGCGCCTGGGCGTACTGCTCCAGGCCGCCGGTGCCCTGCTCCTCCGAACCCTCGACGATGATCTTCAGCCCGACCGGGTAGCCGCCGTCAACCCGGCGCAGTGCCCGCAGGGCCGTCAGGTGCATCAGGATGTTGCCCTTGCAGTCGGCCGCGCCGCGCCCGTACCAGCGGCCGTCCCGCTCGGTCAGTTCGAAGGCCGGGCTGAGCCAGGCGTCCTCGTCGAGCGGGGGCTGCACGTCGTAGTGGGAGTAGAGCAGCACGGTCGGCGCGCCCTCGGGGCCGGGCAGCTCGGCGTAGACGGCCTGGGTGCCGTCGGGGGTGTCCAGCAGCTGCACCTTCGTCAGGCCCTCGGCGGCGAAGGCGTCCGCGACCCAGCGGGCGGCGCCGCGGCACTCCTCGACCGGGAACTGGCGGGGGTCGGCCACCGAGCGGAACGCGACCAGTTCGGCGAGGTCGGTGCGGGCACGGTCCATCAGGGACCGGACGGCGTCGGCCAGGGGCTGCTGCGGCATCGGGGGCTCCGGTGGTGGTGGTCCGGCCCGGAGGGTGTTCCGGGCGGACGGTGCTGACAGGGGGATATGTCGATCATAGGCGGATCGAACGGGCGGTCCGGAGGGCCGTCCGGGCGTTCGGGGCGGCGCGACGGACGGTGGCTCCGGAGGACGCATAGGATTGCTCGACGTGACTGACTCCGGAAGCTCCGATTCCCGTAGCCCGCTCGACGCCGAGGCGCCCGGACAGCCGTCCGAGCCGCAGCCCGCCCCGCCGCGGGACGGGCCCGACCCGCTGGACGGCGTCTGGGACGTCGTCGTGGTCGGCGCCGGACCGGCCGGGGCCTCGGCCGCGCAGGCCGCCGCCGCCCAGGGCCGCCGCGTCCTGCTGCTCGACAAGGCCGAGCACCCCCGGTACAAGACCTGCGGCGGGGGCATCATCGGCCCCTCCCGGGACAGCCTGCCGCCGGGCTTCCGGCTGCCGCTGCAGGACCGGGTGCACGCCGTCACCTTCGCGTACGGCGGCCGGTTCACCCGGACGCGGCGCTCGAAGCGGATGCTGTTCGGGCTGGTCAACCGGGACGAGTTCGACCTGCGCCTGGTCCAGGCGGCCAAGCAGGCGGGGGCGGTGCTGGTCACCGGAGTGACCGTCACCGGCGTCGAGCAGCGCGGCGGTGAGCACCGCACGGCCGTGGTCACCGCCGCCGACGGCCGCACGTTCGAGGCGCGGGCGGTGGTCGGCGCGGACGGCAGCGCCAGCCGGATCGGGCGGCACGTCGGCGTCTCCTTCGACCAGATCGACCTCGGGCTGGAGGCGGAGATCCCCGTCCCGGCCGAGGTCGTGGCGGACTGGGCCGGCCGGATCCACCTCGACTGGGGTCCGCTGCCCGGCAGTTACGGCTGGGTGTTCCCGAAGACCGAGTCGAACAGCCTGACCGTCGGCGTCATCTCGGCGCGCGGCGACGGCGAGCGGACCAAGCAGTACCTGGCCGACTACATCCGCCGGCTCGGGCTGGCCGGGTTCCCGCCGAGCGTGGAGTCCGGGCACCTGACCCGCTGCCGGGCCGAGGACTCGCCGCTCTCGCGCGGCCGGGTGCTGGTCGCCGGGGACGCGGCCGGTCTGCTGGAGCCGTGGACCCGCGAGGGCATCTCCTACGCGCTGCGCTCGGGCCGGCTGGCCGGGGAGTGGGCGGTCAAGGTGGCCGAGGCGGGCACCGCGGCCGAGGTCCGCCGCGAGGCGCTGAACTACGCGTTCGCGATCAAGGCCGGGCTGGGCGTGGAGATGCGGGCCGGCAAGCTGATGCTGGCCGCCTTCGAGCGCCGTCCGTACCTGTTCCACGCGGCGGTCTGCCTGGTCGCCCCGGCCTGGCGGGCGTTCGCCCGGACCACCCAGGGCCACACCACCTTCGCCCAGGTGCTGCGCCAGTACCGGGCGGCCCGCAGGCTGACCTCGCTCGCCTCGCGGTAGCGGGCGGGGCTCCCGCGGGCCGGCGTCGGCCGGTCCGCGGCAGCCTCTTCGCGCGGTTCGTTCCGAGGGCGGCGCCGGCCCGGGGACCGGCGCCGCCCGGGCTCACTTCAGCCCGGTGTCGAGCGCCGTCATGAGGGCGCCGTTCGGGGTGTCGCCGGTCATCTCCCAGATCATCGCGCCGAGCAGGTTCTTCGACTTCAGGTAGGTCGTCTTCTGGCCGATCGACCAGGCGTCGTCGAAGGTCCACCACTGGCCGCCCGCACCCGTGTACCCGTACGTGGCGATCGACTGGGTGTCGTGGTGGACGGTGAGGTTGGGGAAGGTGGTGATCAGGTTGTTGTACCCGCGGGTGCCGGCCTCCTCGGCGAACTGGCCCGGCGCCGCGCCGGTCGCGCTCTGCCACTCGCCCGCCGCGCCGCCGTCCGCCACGCCCTGCCAGCCGCGTCCGTAGAACGGGAAGCCGATGGTGAGCTTGCGCGGGTTGACCCCGGCGGAGAGGTAGGCCTGGACGGCCGCGTCCACGCTGAAGTGGAACGGGTACGGGTCCTGGCCGTCGGCGTACAGGTTGGCCTGGTGCCCGGCCCGGTTCGGCTCCCAGGAGTTGTCGCTGCCGGCGCCGTGGAAGTCGTAGCCCTGGACGTTGGCGATGTCCAGGTAGTTGAAGATCTTCGAGAGGTCCCAGCCCTGGCCGATCTTGACCGGGTCGGCCGGGGTGAAGGCGGTCAGCAGCTTGTGGGAGCCGCCGAGCGCGTCGAGCTGCTTGCGGAACTCGGCCAGCAGCAGGGTCAGGTTGGCCTTGTCGGCCGTGCTGTAGTGGTTGCCGGCGTGGCCGTCGGCGGAGCCGGGCCACTCCCAGTCGAGGTCGATGCCGTCGAAGATCCCGGCCGCCACGCCGTCACCGCCGGCGCCGTTGTAGAGCGGCAGGTTGCCCCTGATCCAGGTGTCGACGCAGGACTTCACGAACTTCTGCCGGGAGGCCTCGGTGGCGGCCGCGTCCGAGAAGTACTTGGAGTACGTCCAGCCGCCGAGCGAGACGACCACCTTGAGGTTGGGGTACTTGGCCTTGAGCTTCTTCAACTGGTTGAAGTTGCCGCGCAGTTTGCCCCAGCCGTCGTCGGCCACGCCGTCCACGGACTGCGCCGCGCTCATCGGGCGGGCGTAGTCGGCGTCGGCGTCGCCCGCGCCGGTGCCCTGGTCCGGGTCCTGCGGGTCGGCCGTGGTGCCCTTGGTGACGCCGGCCAGGCAGGTCAGGTTGACCGGATCGATGTTCTCGAAGGCGTAGTTGATGACGTCGAGCTTGGCCGCGCTGCCCGAGGTGTCGAGGTTCTTCACGAAGTACTGGCGGCCGTAGATGCCCCACTGGGTGAAGTAGCCGACCCGGGCGTACTTCCCGGCCCCGACCAGGTCGGAGGTGGTGACGGCGAGCGCCGCGGAGGCGGGGGAGGCGTTGTCGGCGCCGTCGCGGGCCTTCACGGTGAAGGTGTAGGCCGTCGACGGGGAGAGGCCGCTGACGGTGGCGGTCAGGGTGCTGCCGGTCACCGTCCTGACCAGCGCGGGGCCCTGGTAGACGTCGTAGGCGGCCACCCGCTGGTTGTCGGTGGCGGCGTTCCAGGCCAGCGTCACGTCGGTGGAGGTCACCGCGGTGGCACGCAGGCCGGTGGGCGCCGTCGGCGGGACGGGGTCGGTGGCCGGGTCGAAGGTGGCGGCCGTGACGGACGCGCTCGACGGGCCGGTGTTGCCCCGGGTGTCCTTGGCGCGCACCGCCAGGGTGTACGAGGTGGCGGGGGTGAGCCCGGTGACCACGGTGTCGGTGGTCGCGGCGGCGGCCAGTACGGTGCTGCCGCTCAGGACCTCGTAGGAGGCGACCGGGAAGTCACCGCCGGTGGCGGCCGGCCACTTCAGTGCCAGGCTGTGCGCGGTCGACTCGGTGACCACCGGCGTGCCGGGGGCGGACGGCAGGACGTCCGAACTCCCGTCGCACTTGTCGCCGTTGATCCGGCAGCCGGTCGGCGTGCCGATCGGGCCGTTGGCCACGAACCAGAAGCTGTACGGCTCGGTGGTGCCGTGTGCCGGGACGCTCGCGTTGTAGAAGGCGTTGGTGGCGGTGACGTGCCGGCCGGTGGTGGTCGCCGTGCCGTTGTAGCTGTTCTGGACGGTCACGCCGGCCGGCAGGTCGAACTCCAGCGTCCAGCCGGAGACGGCGGCGGCGTTGTCGTTGCGGACGATGTAGGTGCCCTTCCACCAGGAGCCGTTGTCGGCGGTGGTGAAGGTGGCGGTCAGTTTTCCGGCCGCGTGCGCCGGGGCGGCCAGCGCGGTGAGCGCGGCCAGTGGCAGGAGCAGGGCGGAGAGCAGCGCCAGCAGTCTGCTGCGCGCTCGGGGGCGTCGGGCCCGGGGTCGAGCGGACATGGTTCTCCCTGTGACTGTGGGGGTTGAACAGGGCGACGTAGAACCGTACGGGTGGTGCCGCGGCCGTGGTGCGTGGCCGACCGGTGCCCGCGCCGTGGGGAGACGGGGGCATGGGCACTGTAGGAGGACTGGACCAATGCGTCAACAGGTCTGTACCAATTGAGAGTTGGGGCGGGCGGGCTAGCCCCGGCGCGGGTGCCCGGTCAGCTCGTCGCCGAGCGGGCTGCGGCCGTAGAGCACCGAACGGCCGTGCCGGGCCCGGGTGACCAGGCCGGTCCGGTGCAGGACCGCCAGGTGCTGGCTGACGGCGCCCGGGGTGACGCCCAGGCGGTAGGCCAGCTCGGTGGTGGAGGCCGGCTCGGCGAGCAGCGCCAGCAGCCGGGCCTTGGGCGCGCCGAGCAGCAGCTCCAGCGCGCGCGGGGTGACCGGGGCGGTCGGCGCGGCCATCCCCGCCCGGCCGCGGGCCGGGTAACTGATCTGCGGCGGACGGTCATTGCTGATCATCGTGATCGCGCCGCGGGCGAAGAAGGTCGGGACCAGCACCAGCCCGCGGCCGTCCACGGTGATCTCGCCGTCCCAGTCCGTCCAGCGGCGGTTGATCGAGAGCAGGCCGTCCGCCCAGTGCAGCCGGTGGTCCAGGTCGGCGAAGAGGGCCGCGGCGCCCTGCTGGGACAGCACCCGCGCCCGGTAGACGAGGTCCGCCTCCAGAACGGCGCGGGCCCGCGGCCACCAGGCGGGGGCCAGGCAGCGCTCCCAGTACTCCTCCAGCGCGTCGGCGATCCGGGCCAGCAGCCGGACCGGATCGGCGAGCCCGGCCGCCAGCGGGGCGGGCAGCGGCCGGCCGTGCGGCAGGAAGGTCTGCTCCAGTTCAGCGCGCAGCTGCTCGGGCGGCAGCGCCCGGACCACGGTCAGCTCGGCCCGGAAGTCCGGCGCGGGAACGGACGGGCGGGGCGTCAGGAAGTCGGGGATCCACCGGTTGGCGGCGACGAGGGAGAGCAGCAGCCCGGAGTCCAGCCGTTCGAAGCTCGGGCGCAGCCGCTCGAAGGCGGCGGACTGCAGCGGGTAGACGCCGGGGTGGGTCCACATCCGCAGGCTGAGCGCGGCCTCCTGGATCGGCGAGCAGGCGAACCAGGTGGTGGCGAGATCGGCCAGATCCAGCCTGAACCGGTGCAACTCCGACCCCGTCCCTCCAGCTGCTTTGAGGCACAGCCTAAATCACTACTGCGGACGCCGGGGACGCGGTGGGATCGGGGCATGAACACCTCACCGGCGTCGTCCGCCGCGCCTACGCCCGTCGCCGGCCCGGCCGGTCCCCCGGATCCGCCACCGCCCTCGGCCGCGTCAGGTCCTTCGGACGCGGGTGGTACCTCGCAGCCGGGCCCGGTCGGCCGGCCCGCCGGGCGCTCGCGGCTGCTGCACCCCGACCCGATGGTGCGCCGGCTCGCCGGGATCACCCTCGTCAACACCGTCGGCAGCGGGCTCTCGCTCGCCGTCGGCGTGCTCTTCTTCACCCGCGTCCTCGGACTGAGCGCCGCCCAGCTCGGGATCGGGCTCACCGCCGCCGGCCTCTGCGGCGTCGCCGCCAGCGTGCCGGCCGGGCGGGCGGCCGACCGCTGGGGAGCGCGGCCGGTGCTGGTGGTCCTGATCGCGGTGAACGCGCTGGGCACCGCCGGCTACGCCCTGGTGCACAGCTACCCGGCGTTCCTGGCACTGGCCTGCGTGGTGAGCGCGGTCGACCGCGGCGCGGCCGCCGTGCGGAACGCGCTCTACGCCGAAGTGCTGCCCGCCGACCGCAGGGTCGCGGGCCGGGCCTATCTGCGGGTGGTCACCAACGTCGGCCTCTGTCTGGGGACGGCGCTCGGCGCCGTCGCCCTCCAGGTGGACAGCCGGCCGGCCTATCTGACGGCGATCCTGGCCGACGCCGTCTCGTACCTGGTGGTCGCGGTGCTGTTCCACCGGCTGGCCGTCCCGGCGAGGGTCCGCCCGGCGGCCCGCCCGGTGGCGGGCGGCGGACCGGGTGAGCCCGCCGGCCGGCGGCGCAACCCCGCCCTGCGGGACGGGCCGTTCCTGGTGGTGACCGTGCTGAACGCGCTGCTCTGCCTGCAGTTCGCGATGCTGGAGGTGGGTGTGCCGCTCTGGGTGGTCCAGCACACCGAGGCGCCCCGGATCACCGTGGCCGGCACCCTGATCGTCAACACCGTGCTGGTGATAGCCCTGCAGGTGCGGGCCACCCGGGGCACCGAGGACCCGGCGACGGCCGCCCGGGTCTGCGGCCGGGCCGGGCTGATCCTGGCGGCCTCCTGCCTGGTGCTCGCCCTCGCCCACGGGCTGCCCGCGGTGGTCGCCGCCGTGCTGGTGCTCGCCGGGGTGGCGCTCCAGGCGTTCGGCGAGGTGCTGAGCCAGGCCGGCGGATGGGCGCTCAGCTACGACCTGGCCGGGGAGCGCGACCACGGCGCCTACCAGGGCGTCTACAACGCCGGGTCGGCCGCCTCGCTGATGATCGGCCCCGCCGTCGTCAGCACCGCCGTGGTCGGGTGGGGCCTGTTCGGCTGGGTCGCCCTCGGCGTGCTGCTCGCCGGGGCGGGCCTCGCCATGGGGCCCGCCGTCCGGTGGGCCCGGGGCCGCGAAGGGGCCACCGCGGGGTAGGCCGGGTCGCCCGGTGCGTCCGGCCCCCGCGGGCCGGACGGTCAGCGGGTGGCCGGTCGGTCAGCGCTGCTCCGGGACCAGGGCGAGCGCCTCCACCTCGATCAGCACCTCGGGCAGGAACAGCGCGGCGACCTGCACCGCCGAGCTCGCCGGGAGCGGGGTCGAGCCGAAGTACGCGTCCCGGGCCTCGCGCACGGCCGGCATGAACGCCATGTCGGTGACGAAGTAGGTCAGCTTGACGACGTCGGCGAAGCCGGCCCCGGCGGCGGCCAGGCAGCGGCCCAGGTTCTCGAACACCTGGCGCGCCTGCGCCTTCGGGTCGCCGGCCCCGACCAGGTGCCGCTGCTCGTCGAACGCGACCTGGCCGGAGACGGCCACCAGGCGGCCGGTGCCGGTGACGACCTGGGTGTAGCCGGTGCCGGGGGCGACCCCGGGCGGCTCGGCGATGTGGGTGAGGTGCGGGCGCTGGGAAGTCATGACCCCATCGTGGCCGACGGGTGATCAGATGCACCAGGGCCTTCGCCCGCCGCCGCTCAGCGGACCACCTCGGGCAGGGCCCGGCCGTAGCGCCGGTCCGCCTCCGGGAGGTCGGCGGCCGGTCCGCCGGCCCGCAGCACCACCTCCAGCACCGCCGCCGGGTCGCAGGCGTAACCGCCGCTCGCCCACGCCGGGTTGGCCTCCACCACCGCCCAGCGGCCGGAGTCCAGCGGGCCGACGTCGATCACCACGGCGCTCGGCAGCGCCCCGGCCGAGGCGGCCAGCACGTCCGCGGCGAAGGCCGTCACCTCGGCCCGGTACCGGTCCTCGGGCAGGGGGGCGGTGTCCAGGTCGCCGTCCACCGCGTAGCGCGAGGCGGTGAGCACCTCGCCGTCCAGGACGAACAGCCGGTACTCGCGGCGGAACCGGACCACCTCGCTGGCCAGCACGGGGGTGTCGTCGTCCAGCGCGTCCGGGCCGGGCAGGCCGGAGCCGTCCGGGTAGATCCGGGCGGGGAACAGCTTGTCGCCCGGCGGCTTCAGGAACACCGGGCGGCGCAGCAGGCGGGCCGCGGCCAGCGTGGTGAGGGTGACCGACCGGCCGGTCAGCTCCGCCGGCAGGCGGGCCGGCCAGTCGTCCGGCGGCTCCAGCAGCGCCAGGTCGAAGGCCGCGCCGACCGCGTCGCCGAACAGCGGACCGCCGTAGAGGTGCACCGGCGAGCCGATCAGCTCCTCGGGCGCGCGCCAGGCCGTCGCGGTGTGCGCGCGCAGGCCGCGGCGTCCGGCGGCGGTGCGCAGCTGCAGGCCGGTCTCGTTGATCCGGGGTGCGAGCAGGAGGACGGCGTCGGTGGTCATGGCCCGATGCTGCCGTGGCGGACGGCCACCCGACCACCGGATTTCGGCACGACGGGGTGACGGGGCTCGCGGCGGGTGGCTCTGGCCGAGCGGCGGGTGGGCGTGTCAGAGTCGACCGGGCGCCGTCCGAGCAGGGCGGCCGCCACGCAATCCGACCCACCCTCAGCCGGAAAGCAGGCCCGCACCGATGACCCGCGAAGTGCCCTTCGTCCGTGTCGCCACCACCGATGCCGTCACCACGCTGACCCTCGACTCGCCGCACAACCGCAACGCGCTCTCCACCCGGCTGATGGCCGAGCTGACCGCCGCCCTGGCCGCCGCCGCGGCCGACCCGGACGTCCGCGCGGTGGTGCTCGGCCACACCGGCAAGGTGTTCTGCGCGGGCGCGGACCTCTCCGAGGCGACCGGTACGGACCCGACGGTGGGCCCGCGCGGCCTGGTGGACCTCCAGCGGGCCATCGTGGACTGCGCGAAGCCGGTGATCGCGGTGATCGACGGACACGTCCGGGCGGGCGGCCTCGGGCTGGTCGGCGCGGCCGACCTCGCCCTGGCCGGCCCGGCCGCCACCTTCGCGTTCACCGAGGTCCGGCTCGGCCTGGCACCCGCCGTCATCTCGCTGCCGCTGCGCCCCAAGCTGGACCCGCGCGCCGCCTCCCGCTACTACCTGACCGGTGAGGTCTTCGACGCCGCCGAGGCCGCCCGGATCGGGCTGATCACCGAGGCGACGGACTCGGCGGAGTCCACCGGAACCGCGCTGAAGGGCCTGCTGGACGCCCTGCGGCTCGGTTCGCCGCAGGGCCTCGCACAGTCCAAGCGGCTGGCCAACGCCGAGGTGGTGCGCTCCTTCGAACGGGACGCGGACGAGCTGGTCCAGCTCTCGGCGCGGCTTTTCGGCTCGGACGAGGCGCAGCAGGGCATGCGGGCGTTCCTGGAGAAGCGGCCCGCGCCCTGGGCGCGCTGAACCCCGGCCGCGGTCAGCTCCAGCGGACGACGGCCGTCTCCCGCCAGAGGTCCAGCAGCGCCCGGTCCCCGGTCAGCTCGACCCGCTCGGCGGGCAGCCGGTTCCAGAGCAGCAGGTAGAGGTCGCGGGCCGGGCCGCTGATCGTGAGGTCGGCCGGGCCCGCGGCCCCGGCCGCCCGGCGGGTGACGGTGAGCGGCTCCCGGCTGATGGTGAGCAGCCAGGAGCCGGGCCCGTCGGTCGGTATGCCGCCGGGGGCGGGGTCGGTGGGCCCGGCGCTCGGCGTGACGTCGCCGGGGGCGGGGTCGGTGGGCCGGATCAGCACGGTGCGCGGCTGTTCGCTGCGCACCCGGGCGCGGCCGCGGGACATGAAGCCCGCCAGCAACTCGTCGATCCCGTCCAGGGCCAGGCCGGTGGCGAGCCGGGGGCCGTCCGCCCCGGCGGCCGCGTCCGCGTCGAAGCGGTGCACCGCGGTCTCGTGCGCCTGACGGCGGGCCCAGAACGCCAGCGGGGTCGGCGCGGGCAGGAAGCTCCAGCACTCCAGGTCGGCCGGGGCCGCCGCGAGCGCCGCCACCAGGGCGGCGTGGCCGGTCCGGAACCAGTCGACCACCGCCGCGTCCGACGGCTCCGGTCCCCAGGCGGCGCGCTCGCCCTCGGCGTCCAGCGGCTCCCGGTGGCCGTCCCGCACGAGGGCGGTGGCCCAGCGGTGGACCTGGCCGGTGTGCAGGACGAGGTCGCGCAACTGCCAGTCGGGGCAGGTGGGTACGGGTTCGGCGAGGTCGGTGCGGGCGGCCGCGTCGGCCAGCAGGACGCCCTCGCGGCGCAGCGCGTCGATGTGCTCGATGATCTCCATGGTCGACGAGTGTCGCACCGCTCGCGGATTTCGGACACGGTGCGGGCGGCCTCCGGGACGGGTGTGATGTTGGCCGCCTCCTCGGTGACGGCGCCGGAGCGACCGGTAGCGTGGCGGCATGTCGATCACCAGTTCCCTGTTCTCCGCCGCCCGGGCGGGCAGCCGACGCGTCGCGGGCCGCCTCGTCCACCGGGGCTGGACGTGGGTTCAGCGGGCCGGTGCGGTGTCCAGCGAGAGCCCCGGTCCGTACCGGTTCGGCGAACTGGGCGCGGGGACGAAGCTGACCTTCCCGCTCGGGGCGATCTTCAACGAGCGGTGGATCACGATCGGCCCGTTCTCGATCATCGGCGAGCGCGTCACCATCAGCGCGGGCTTCCTGCCCGGCCTCGACCTCGGGCCGGACCCGATCGTGCGGATCGGCGGCGGCTGCGTGATAGGCCGTGACAGCCACATCGTCGGCCACCAGTCGATCGTGCTCGGCGACGACGTCTGGACCGGCCCGGGCGTCTACATATCCGACCAGGCCCACGAGTACCGCGCGACCGATCTGCCGATCGGCAAGCAGTGGCCGCGCAACGAACCGGTCGAGATCGGCGGCGGCAGCTGGATCGGGACCGGCGCCGTGATCCTCCCCGGCGCCCGGCTCGGCCGCAACGTGGTGGTCGCGGCCGGCTCGGTGGTGCGCGGTGAGATCCCCGACCACAGCGTGGTGGCCGGAGCCCCCGCGAAGATCGTCCGGCGCTGGACCGCCGAGGAGGGCTGGCAGCCGCCGTTCCGTACCGACCCGCCCAGCCCCTTGCCGGACGGCATCACCGCCGACCAGCTGCGCGCGCTCGCCGGGTGGGACCTGCGGCTCCCCGGCGAGACGGGGGTGTGAGGCGGGGCGGTCGGCGGGGCCGAAGGCGGGCGGCGTCGGCGGGAACGGCGGGCTGGGGGTCGAGGGCTGAGGGCTGTGGCGTCGGCGGCGGGCGGGGTCCGGCCGTCGGGCAGGCCCGGCCGGTCAGGCCGGCTCCTGGGCGCGCTCGGCGTCCCGGGCGGCGATGGCGGCGGTGATCCGGAGCAGGTCGGCGGGCCGGGTCGGGTCGAGGCCGGTGAGGACGGCCACCCGGCGCAGCCGGTAGTCGACGGTGTTCGGGTGCAGGTGCAGGGCGCGGGCCGTGTGGCGGCGGTTGAGGCCGCCGGCCAGGTGGGTGCGGAGCGTGGCGAGCAGTTCGCCGCCGTCCTCCAGGGGCGCGAGCAGTGAGGCGAGCCGGGATCTCGCCTGGCTCGGCCGGCTGAGCTGGTACTCCAGCAGGACGTCGTCCAGGCGGTGCAGCCCGGGCGGGCGGGCGAACGCCCGCGCCACCTCCAGCACTTCGGTGGCGAGCACGGCCGCCGCCGCCACCCCGGCGGGTGCGGCGACGGCCGCCCCGGCCCGGACCGGGACCCCGGCGGCCCGGGCGGTGCCGGCCACGGTGTCCGCGAGGCGCTGCCACCTGTCGGCCGGGACGGCGTCCGGCCGACACTCCAGCGGGATCAGCACCGGGCCGCCCGAGGAGGAGAGCGCGGTGAGCGCCGACTGCCGGGTGCGGTGGTCGAGTTCGGTGCGCAGCCGGCGCAGCTTGCGGTGGCCGGCCACGGTCCGGTCGACGCCGGGCGCCCGCTCGTCGGGGTGGTCGGCGACGGCGAGGCAGAGCACGGCGTAGGAGGGTGGCAGCCGGATCCCGGCCCTGGTGGCGGTCTCCTCGGCGGGGGCGCCGTCGAGCAGCGCGGTGAGCAGGGCGAGGCGGGCGGCCCGCTGCTCGTCGGCGAGGGTGCGGCGTTCCTCGACGTACCCGGCGCCGGCGGCGGAGGTGGCCTGGCGGAGCTGGTCGAGCAGCAGCCGGTTGAGCACCAGCAGGTCGGCGGCGTCGTCGTCGTGGGCGTCCCTGGTCACCAGCTCCCAGCAGACCTCCATCCCGAGGTGGTGGGCGAGCAGGACGGCGTCCAGCGGCAGGCCCTCCTCCGCCCGCCGGGCGGCGGCCTCGCGGACGGAGGTGAACTCCTCGTCGTCGGCGGGGTTCCCGGTGCGGACGGCCTGGGCGAGGGCGCGGATCCGGCGTTCGGTGACCTGGCTGAGTTCGCCCGCCACCTGCTCGTGCGGCAGGCGGCGGTAGGTGGGCACCCGGGCGAGCAGGGTGGCGATGACGGCCTCGACCAACTCGGGTACGGCGCCGAGCAGCCGCTGGTCGGCGGGCACTCCGCCGATCAGCGGGATCCGCCAACCGGGGGCGCAAGCGGGTGAATTGTGACCGGTCACAGAAAACACCGTCCAGGTCTGGGGGACACCCAAGGGCCGGGCCGGAGGGGCGACCGCATGATGGAGGCACTCGGGTTACCTGTTGGTAACAAACTTCCGTTGTGGAGGCAACAGTTGAGAACCCCACTTCTCCGCTCCGCCGCCGGACCGGTACGCCGCAGACTCCTCGGAGCACTGGGCTCGGCCCTGCTGGCCGGTGCGCTGCTCGCCGGCGCCCCCGCCACCGCCGCACACGCCGCACCGGACGCGACCCCCACCGCGTCCGGCGTGGCGGCCCAAATGCCCCCCGACGGCGATTCGGTGGCCTCGCCGCCGGGTGCCAACGACTGGGCCTGCAAGCCGACGGCGGCCCACCCCGATCCGGTGGTCCTGGTGCACGGCACCTTCGCCAACCGCTACGAGAACTGGCTCGTGCTCTCGCCCCTGCTGAAGAGCCAGGGTTACTGCGTCTTCGCCCTGGACTACGGCATGGTCCCCGGGATCACCTCCTCCGGCAGCGGCCTGGTGCTGCCGATCGGCGGGCTCGGTCCGGCCGCCGAGTCGGCCGCGCAACTCGGCCGCTTCGTCGACCTGGTGCGCGGCGCGACCGGCGCGGCGAAGGTCGACCTCGTCGGCCACTCGCAGGGCGGCATGCTCCCGAACTACTACGTGAAGTTCCTCGGGGGTGCGTCGAAGGTCGACAAGTTGATCGGCCTGGCGCCGTCCAACCACGGGACGACGCTCGACGGCATCGCCAACCTCGCCCCGTACCTCCCCCGGGTGGCCGAACTGATCTACACGGCCTGCCCGGCCTGCAAGGACCAGGTGGTGGACTCCGCCTTCAACCGCAAGATGGCGACGGTGGCGGACACCGTGCCCGGCGTCCGCTACACGGTGATCTCGACCGTGTACGACGAGGTCGTCACGCCGTACCGGACGCAGTTCCTCAGCGGCCCGAACGTGAACAACGTCGTCCTACAGGACCGTTGCCCGCTCTCGCTCGCCGAGCACGTGGCCATCGCCTTCTCGCCGACCGCGTTGCACCTGGTCACCAACGCGCTCGACCCGGCCCACGCGTCCCCGGTGTACTGCGGCTGACGCGCCGTCCGGCCGCCGGGTGCGGCGGGCCGCCCGCACAGGAAGTCGGACCGCCGGCTTCCTGTGCGGTGGCGTGTCCTGGGCGGGTGTGCCGTGCGTTTCAGGCGGGCGGCGGGCGGAAGGTGACGGCGGCGGTCACGCCGTCGGGCCGGAGCTCGTACGGGCCGGGCCCGTCCGGCAGGGCGGCGTCGTAGCGGTCGAGCACGGTGTCGCCGACGGTGGCGCGGCCGGCCAGGCAGATCAGCAGCACGGTGCCACCGGCCGGGACGTCCACGGTGCGCGGCCCGGTGGTCAGCACGAGGTCGGCGGTGGTGCGCCCGCGACGGGTCATCACGTTGAAGTCCACCACCGGGCCGCCGAGCAGTCGGCAGCCGGTGTCGGCCTCGCCGGAGAACGCGAACGGGCGGAACGGGGTGTCGACGAGGTGCTCGGCACCGTCGACGGTCAGGGCCATACCGGGGCCCTCGACCAGGGTGATCACCCGGTCGACGCCGGGGAACGCGGAGAACGGCCCGGCGGAGGCGACGTCGGCGAGGCTGACCCGCCAGTCGAAGGCGTCCAGCCCGGCCCCGGCGGGGAACCCGGCGACCTCCCTGGTCACCCCGCCCCCGTTCAGCCACGCCGTCGCCGGGCGCTCGTCCGCCCGCAGTACCTGGATCCGCCCGGTCGTCGTCATGGCCGCATCCTGTCACGGGGCGGGAGGCGGGAGCGCGCCCGGAGGGTCCGGGGCTGCCGGGGGCGCTCGCCGGGGGGAGTAGGGGAGACCGCCGCCGAGGTGATCGGCCGACCGTGGGTCGCCCCGGTGGGACCTTGGGTGGGTGGCGTGATCGGTGGCCCCGACCGGCGGGAGGTGCCGCGGGCCGTCGTGCGGTGGCCGGTGGCGGGTGCGACGCGTGCTGGGGCGTCCTCACCGCCCGCCGTACCCGGCGACGGGCTCCGTCAGCGGGTGCGGCGGGCGGTGAGGGGGAGCAGGGCGGCGAGGACGGCGGCGAGCGCGACCGAGGTCAGGGCGAGCGGGAGTCCGACGGCGTCGGCGAGGAAGCCGATCACCGGCGGGCCGATCAGCATGCCGCCGTAGCCCAGGGTGGAGGCGAGCGCGACGCCCTGCGGGCCGCCGGTGGCGCCGGCCTGGGCGATGGCGAGCGGGAAGATGTTGGCCAGGCCGAGGCCGACCAGCACGAACCCGGACAGCGCGAGCGGTACCGAGGGCGCGAGTGCGGCCAGCAGCATGCCGGCCGCGGCGGTCAGGCCGCCGAGGACGATCACCCGGTTCTGGCCCAGCCTGATGGAGAGCCAGGTGCCGCCGACCCGGCCGCTGGTCATCGCGAAGGCGTACGCGGCGTACCCGGCGGCGGCCGTGCCGGCACTGGCGTGGACGTCGTCGGTGAGGTGCAGGGTGGTCCAGTCCGCGATGGCGCCCTCGCCGTAGGCGCAGCAGAGCGCGGTGAGGCCGAGCAGCAGGACGAGCAACCGGGCGTGCGGCACCCGGGCCGGCTCCTTGGGGGCGGCCGGAGCGGCCGGAGCGGCGGGAGCGGTGGGGGAGGCGGGCGAGGCGGGGGAGTCGGCCGCCCGGCCGGGGGCGACGACCGGCGCGGCCGGGCCGCGGAGCAGCACGACGCCCGCGCCCGCCGTGACGGCCAGGCCCAGCAGCCCGCTCAGGGCGAGCGCCCACGTGGTGGTGAGGGTGCCGGCGAGCAGTCCGCCGACGCCCGCGCCGAGCAGGCCGCCGAGGCTGTACCCGGCGTGGAAGCTCGGCATCACCGGGCGGCGCAGCTGGGCCACCAGGTCGACGGCGGCGCTGTTCATCGCGACGTTGGCGCCGCCGTATCCCGCCCCGAAGAGCAGCAGGACGCCGCCGAGCGCCGCGACCGAGTGGGTGTGGGCGGGCAGCGGGACGGCGAGGCTGAGCAGCGCCAGCGAACCGACGGTGACCGGTCGCGAGCCGTACCGGAGGCAGAGCCGGCCGACCAGGGGCATGGTGGCGACGGCGCCGGCCGAGACGCAGAGCAGGGCGAGCCCGAGCGCGCTGTGGGAGGCGCTGACCTGGCTGCGGATGTCCGGGATGCGGACCACCCAGGCGGCGAAGAGGAAGCCGTCGACGGCGAAGAAAGCGGTGAGTGCGAGCCGTGCCGCGCCCCAGGGGGTGCCGGAAGCGGCCGGAGTGCTGCGAGACTGGAGGGACGGCCGGTCGACCCGGTCATGGACGTGGATTTTGTTTCGGAGCGGCACAAAGTAACAATAGAGCCGTGCAGCTCACTCCATCAAGTCCGAAGCCCGGCTCCGAGGCCGACCACGACGCCCAGCGTGACGCCCACCGCCGCTCGGCCCCCGATCGCGGTCGCACGCTGCTCGGCCCGGCGCTCTCGCTCATCCACACCGGCCAGACCCCCACCCGCTCGGCGCTCACCCGTGCGCTGGACGTCACCCGGGCCACCGCCGGAGCGGTCACCGCGGAGCTGGAGGCGCTCGGCCTGATCACCGTCGACTCCCGGCCGGCCGGCGGCGGTCGCGGCCGCCCGTCGCACCGGCTGGCCATCGACCCGGCCGGTCCGGTGGTGATCGCCGGCCAGATCCACGCCGACGGGCTGAGCGTCACCCTCGCCGGACTCGGCGGACTGCTCGATCCGCCCGTGCACCGGCCGCTGCCCGCCGCCACCGACCCGGTCCGGATGCTGCGCGCCGTGGCCGAGGCCGGCGCCGAACTGGCCCGCCACAGCAGCCGCCGCTGCCTCGGTGCCGCGCTCGCGCTGCCCAACCCGGTCACCGAGCCGGACGGCACCGCGCTCGCCGCCCTGCACTTCGCCTGGCCCAGCGGCACGCCCGTCGCCGACCTGTACGACGTCGAGGTCGGCCGCGCCGACAACGGCCCGCTCGCGCTGGACCCGCTGCCCACCGCGATCGCCAACGACGCCAACCTCGGCGCCCTCGCCGAGTACCGGCACGGCGCCGGCCGGGGCGCCCGCCATCTGCTGCTGGTCACCTCCGGTCACCGGGGCGTCGGTGGCGCGCTGGTGATCGACGGCCGCCTGCACACCGGGAGCGCCGGGCTGGCGCTGGAGGTCGGCCACCTCACCGTCGACCCGCAGGGCCGCCCCTGCCAGTGCGGCAACCGCGGCTGCCTCAACGCCGAGACCGACCCGGACGCGCTGTTCGCCGCCGCCGGGCTCACCCCCGACCCGGACCGCCCGCTGCTCGACCAGGCCGGCGAGCTCTGCCGGGCCGCCGCGACGGACGAGCGGGCCCGGGCGGCCGTCGAGCACGTCATCGACCGGCTCGGCCTAGGACTGGCCGGCGTCGCCAACATCCTCAACCCGGACCGGGTGGTGCTCAGCGGTCTGCACCTCGATCTGCTGGAGGCCGCGCCGGAGCGGCTGCGGGCGGTGGTCGCCGAGCGCAGCCTCTGGGGGCGCAGCGGACGGGTGCCGATCGTGGGCGCCGAGCTGGCGCACGGCGCACTGGCGGGCGCGGCCGAACTGGCGTGGCGGCCCTACCTCGCCGACCCGCAGTCGGTGCAGGCGGGGGCGTAGCAGGGCGGGCGGCGGCGGAGCGCGGCGAGTCCCGGTGGCCGTGAATAAGCGGAAGCTGGGGCTACGAAAACCGTCACTTATCGTGACTCTCGTACACTCGTAGTGAGCAACCGGGGGGTTCGAGCGAGGAGAGTGACGATGGGTGCGCAGCTGAGTGCCGAACGGACCGAGGATGTGGACCGCTCCGACGCGGCCTACCGCGGCTGGCTCAAGGAGGCGGTGCGCAAGGTCCACGCCGACGCCAACCGCTCGGCCGACACCCACCTGCTCCGGTTCCCGCTCCCCCTCGACTGGGGCATCGACCTCTACCTCAAGGACGAATCCACCCACCCCACCGGCTCGTTGAAGCACCGGCTGGCCCGCTCGCTGTTCCTCTACGGGCTCTGCAACGGCTGGATCCGGCCCGGCAAGCCGGTGATCGAGGCGTCCAGCGGCTCCACGGCCGTCTCCGAGGCCTACTTCGCCCAGCTCATCGGCGTGCCGTTCATCGCGGTGATGGCCAAGTCCACCAGCCAGTCCAAGATCGACCTGATCGAGTTCCACGGCGGCGAGTGCCACCTGGTCGAGCGCTCCGACGAGGTGTACGCGGCCTCCGCCCGGCTCGCCGAGGAGACCGGCGGCCACTACATGGACCAGTTCACCTACGCGGAGCGGGCCACCGACTGGCGGGGCAACAACAACATCGCCGAGTCGATGTTCGCCCAGCTGCGCCTGGAGCCGCACCCGGAGCCGGCCTGGATCGTCGCGACCGCCGGGACGGGCGGGACCTCGGCGACCATCGCCCGGTACGTGCACTACATGCAGTACGACACCCGGATCTGCGTCGCGGATCCGGAGAACTCCTGTTTCTTCGAGGGCTGGGTCGGCCACGATCCGGACGCGGTCTGCGAGAGCGGCTCACGGATCGAGGGGATCGGCCGGCCGCGGATGGAGCCGAGCTTCGTGCCCGGCGCGATCGACCGGATGATGAAGGTCCCGGACGCCGCCTCGGTCGCGGCCGTGCGGGTGCTGGAGCAGGTGCTCGGCAAGAGGGCCGGCGCCTCCACCGGGACGGGGCTGTGGAGCGCGCTGAAGATCGTCGCCGAGATGCGGGCGGCCGGGGTGCGGGGCAGTGTGGTCACCCTGATCTGCGACCCGGGCGACCGCTACCTCGACAAGTACTACTCGGACGACTGGCTGGCCGGGGAGCGGATCGACATCGCGCCCCATCGGGCCCGGCTGGAGTCCTTCCTGGCCGGCGGGGCCTGGACCGGCTGACCCGCGGCGGGCGTCACCCCTGCTCCTGGCATTGCCGCGGGCGGGGGTGACGCCGCTCCTTTCATGGCTCTGTTGCCTAGCGCTGCTAGAGTCGATGTCATGTCAATCCAGGAGCGCCGCGGGCGCGAACGCGCCGAGCGGCACCAGCTGATCATTCGAACCGCCCGTGAGCTGGCGGAGTCCGAGGGCTGGGAGGCGGTGACGACCCGCCGGCTGGCCGAGCGGATCGAGTACAGCCAGCCCGTGCTCTACAGCCACTTCGCCGGCAAGGACGCGATCGTGGCCGCCGTCGCGCTGGAGGGCTTCGCGGAACTCGCCGCCGAGCTGCGGGCGGTCACCCGCGGGGCGGCCGGGCCGGCCGGGGCCTTCCGCGCCGTCGCGGGCCGATACCTGGCGTTCGCGGCGGCCAACCCGGCGCTCTACGACGCGATGTTCGTGCTCGCGACGGACCTGCCGTTCGGCCGTCCGGACTCGCCCGCCCCGCTGAAGGAGGCGTTCGCCGCCCTCGCCGGACCGGTCGCCGAGGTGGCCGGGGCCGAGGACCCGGAGCCCTTCACCGAGGTGGTCTGGGCGGCCCTGCACGGCCTGGCCACCCTCGCCCGGAGCGGCCGGCTCCGGCCGGACCACGCGGAGCCCCGCCTGGCGCTGCTGGTGGACCGGATGCTGGGCGACGAGGCGGCCGCGGAACGCGGCTGAGCGCGGGGGCCGGGCGGGTGTCCACCTGCCCGGCGGACGCTGCTCAGGGCAGGCGGGCCGTCGGCAGGTCGGCGGGGACGAGCAGTTGCAGTTCCTCGGTCGACGGATCCGCGAGGTGGGCGACCCGCATGGCGTGCCGCTCCACCATCGTCTCGAAGACCTGCCGCGCGGTGCGCCCGTTGCCGAAGTTGGGGCCGCGCTCCAGCGTCCCGAAGTGCAGGAGCAGCGCGCCCTCGGTCGCCTCGGCCAGCGCGTACTCGTGCTCGGCGCACTGCGCGCGGGCGATCTCCAGCAACTCGTCCGCGGAGTAGTCGGGGAAGGTGATGGTGCGGGAGAACCTGGACGAGACACCGGGGTTGGCGGAGAGGAAGCGTTCCATCTCGGCGGTGTAACCGGCCACGATGACGACCACTTCGTCCCGGTGGTCCTCCATCAGCTTGACCAGGGTGTCGATCGCCTCCCGGCCGAAGTCCCGGGCCCCGTCCTCGGGTGCCAGCGCGTACGCCTCGTCGATGAAGAGCACGCCACCGCGTGCCCGGTCGAAGGCGGCCGCGGTGCGGATCGCGGTGGAGCCGATGTGCTCGCCGACCAGGTCCACCCGGGCCACCTCGACCAGGTGCCCGCGCTGGAGCACCCCGAGCGAGGCCAGGATCTCGCCGTAGAGCCGGGCCACGGTGGTCTTGCCGGTGCCGGGGGCCCCGGTGAAGACGAGGTGGCGGCGGAGCGAGGGGGCCTTCAGCCCGGCCTGGCGGCGCCGGCGCCCGACCGCGATCAGGTCGATCAGGGTCCGGACCTCCTGCTTGACGGTGGCCAGGCCGACCAGCGCGTCGAGTTCGGCCAGCGCCTCGTCGGCCGGGCGGCAGTCCGGGATCGGCCCGATCGCCGAAGGCGCCGGCAACGCCGGTCCGGTGGCGGTCAGTTGGGCGGTCCGTGCGGTCCGTGCGGCGCGGGGGGCCGGCAGCTCGGCGGCCGGAGCGGCCGGGGCGACGTCGTCCGACGTGCAGGCCTCCACCACCGGGCCGGGTTCGGAGAACTCGAAGCCGGCCCGTTCGTTCTGCTCGGCCCGGCAGCGGGTCAGCACGGTGCGGCAGCCGTCGATGATGTGGAAGCCGAAGCCCTTGCCGTGCGAGACCCGGCAGTCCTCGAAGGTGCCCCGGCCCTGGGCGGAGACGTAGACGCCGGCGTCCGAGCTGGCCCGGACGGTGCAGTCGCGCAGGACCGGGTCGGCGCCCTTGGTGACGATCACGCCGGTCGCGACGTCGGAGATCTCGCAGTCGGTGAGCAGCCCGCCGCTGCCGTGGTCGCGGAACCAGAGCCCGGTGCCGGCCTCCTGGACCCGGCAGCCGCTCAGCGTCACCCCGGCGCCGCCGCTGACCGAGACGGCGGAGCTGCGGATCCGGCTGAACGAGCAGCCCTCGGCGGTGGCGGCGGAGTCGCGGTCCAGCACGAAGAGCGCGTCCGGCAGGTCGTGCAGCGAGCAGTCGGTGAGGGTCAGCCGGGCGCCGTCGCTGACCCAGAGGGCCGGGTACTCGCCGGTCGAGCTGTGGATCTCGCAGGATTCGGCGATGGCCTCGGTGCCCTGGTCCCAGACCGAGAGCGCACCGCGCCCGAAGTCCCGCACGGTGGTGCCGGCCAGCGTGAGCCGGGCCCGGCCGCGCAGGTCGGCGCCGTTCTCCGGCAGGTCGTGCACCCGGCAGCCGGTCAGGACGAGTTCGGCCTCGCTGTCCAGGGTGATCCCGTTGCCGGTGACCCGGTGGATGTCGCAGTCGACCAGCCGGCCGCCGGCGTGGGCCTCCGCCTGGACGCCGCTGCCGCGGATCTCGTAGATCTCGCAGCCGGTGAGCTCGGCGGCGCTGCCCGGGTCGGTCAGGAGCACCCCGGCGCCGGTCGCGTGGTGGACCCGGCAGCGTTCCAGCGCGGCCGTGGCCCCGCCGAGCACGGCCAGTCCGGCCTGTCCGGCGGCGGCGACCTCGCAGTCCTCGAAGGCCGCCGCGGTGCCCTCGCCGCGCAGTCGCAGGCCCAGCCCGGCGGGGTTGGCGACCACGCAGCCGCGCAGGGTGGGCCGGGCTCCGCCGGTGACCTCGACGCCGGTGGCCGAGCGGGTCTCCACCCGGCAGCCGCCGAGCGCGGGCGTGGCCTCCGGGCCGGTGATCAGCACGGCCGGGAGGGAGCTGTCGCTGCCCTCGATCACCAGGTCGCGGACGGTCGCGGCGGCCGTGACGGTCAGCGGGACACCGCTCGGGGGGTCGATCCGGACCGTGCCGGGGCCCTGCGCCGGGACGATCGTGACCGGTTTGTCCAGGACGAGGTTCTCCCGGTAGGTGCCGGGTCGGACGGTCACGGTGTCGCCCGGCTCGGCGGCCGCGAGGGCCTCCGTGAGGGTGTCGTACTCGCCGGCGCGGCGACGCCAGCGGGAGGCGCTGTCCTGGGTGACTCGGACCCTGTGCTCAGCCATGACGGTCTGTCGTCCCCACCTTCATCGAGCCGGCGATCCCATCGGGCCGCACGCGCGGGGTGCGCGGGTGGCCCGCCCACCGTAGCGCGCCCGCGACGGTGCTCCGGCCGCCGGCAGTCGGCCCCGGCCGGGGACCGTTCCGGGTTCCACACATGTTTCAACGAGCGCACACAGTCGGGGTTCCGAACGCGGCGCCGGCGCCGCCGTGTCCGGCGCCGGCGCATCCGGGGGGCGGAGCGGCGCCCGGGGCGGCGACAGGGCGGTGTACGGAGGGCCGTTCGTGGCGAAGGCCGGGGCGCCGGGGCCCCCTGAGGGGCCGGCCCACCGGGCGACGGCCGCGCGGACCGCGGACCCGCCGGCGGCGCGGGCGGGAGGGGCGCCCGCCGCTCGCGGGCGCCCCCGGCTCACGCCCGTTCGTCCGCCGGCCAGTGCGCGCCGCCCTCCAGCAGCTCGACCTCGTCGCCGAGCCGGAGCGTGCCGAGCACGTCGCCCCCGACGCCGGCCGGACGCTCGGGGATCAGGTTCTGCCCGAACGAGGCCTTCTTCAGCAGCCGGTGGTGCCGGGCCAGGGTGCGCAGCGGCTCGGGACCGCGCCGCTCGCCGCTCTCCTGGTCGGTGGTGGTGACCACGCAGCGCCCGCACGGCTTGACCACCTTGAAGGTCAACTCGCCGATCCGGATCCGGCGCCAGCCGTCCTCGGCCCACGGCTCGCTGCCGGAGACGACCACGTTCGGGCGGAACCGGGCCATCGGGAGCACCTCGTGGCCCTCCGGGTGCTCCTGTGCGATCAGCGCGTTGAGCCGGTCCAGCGAGGCGGTGGTGGTGAGCAGCAGCGGGAAGCCGTCGGCCATCGAGACGGTGTCGCCGGGCCCGCCGAACTTCGGGTCGACCGGGCGGGCCCGGGGGTCGTCCAGGTGCACCAGCCGGTAGTCGCCGTTCAGTTGCTCGGCGATCCAGAGCTGGGCTTCCTTGGCGGCCTCGGCGGCGTGGAACCGGGTGCCCCAGACCTCGACCTCGGCGAGCGGGTCGCCGGCGGCGGCGCCGGGCGCCGGAACCTCGATCCGGGAGCCGCCGGGGGCGGTCAGCACCAGCGTGCCGTCGGCGGCCGGTTCGGCGCGGATCAGACCGACGGCGGTGTCGTCGCGCTGGCTGACGAAGCGCCCGGTGGCGTCCACCAGCATCCAGCGCCGGTCGCCGGCCAGCCCCCACGGCTCGACCCGGGCATGCTCGGGGCTCAGGCGGTACATCGACTTGACGGGGTGGATGTGGAGTCCGGTGAGCAGCATCCCCCCATCCTGCCAGCTCCCCCCGGGAGACCGGCGTCCCGCCCTCCGCGGCCGCCCGGGGCCGGAACGCGCACGGACCGCCCGGACGCCGTGGGGTGGCGGTCCGGGCGGTCCGTGGATGACCCGTTTCTCCGTACGCCCGGCGCGGGATGACGTCGGGATCGTGCTCAGGTGCTGCGGGCGGGGGCCGGGTGGGGCCGGCCGGGGGTGTCGGTCAGTAGCCCTGACCCTGGGGCTGGTAGCCCTGCTGGAACTGGGCGGGCTCGCCGTAGGGGCCCGGACGCTGCGGCTGCATCGGGCGGACCGGGGCGACCGGGGTGACGGCCGGGCGCAGCTGCGCGCCGCCGAACCCCTGCTCGCCGCCCTGGCCCTGGAAGCCGCCACCGTTCTGGCCCGGGGCGCCGAAGGACTGCTGGCCGCCGAAGCTCTGCTGCCCGCCGAAGCTCTGCGGGCCACCGTGCGGCTGACCGCCGCCGTGCGGCTGGCCGCCGAAGGAGCCGGGCGCGCCCATCGGCTGCGCGCCGAAGGTCTGCTGGCCGCCCTGGCCGGCGCCGACGAAGGTGTTCTGGCCGCCGAAGCTCTGGCCGCCGGAGGGCTGGAAGGCGCCGCCGCCGGTGGCCTGCGAGAAGCCGGGGGCGGGAGCCTGCGGCCGCTGCGCGGACAGGTACGGCTGGGGGGCGCCGTAGCCGGGGGCGGGCGGCTGGGGCGCGGAGGCGTACGCCGGTGCGGGCTGCGCCGGGATGTACGCCGTGGCGGGGCCGGCGGAGGGAGCGCTGCTCGGGCCGGGGCCCAGGGCGAGGCGCGCGGGCGGCAGCGCGGGGAGGTTGCTGCCGGGGGTGTCGTACCCGGTCGCGTACCGGTTCTCGTAGGACTGGCCGAGGCTTGATCCGTAACCGGACGACAGTGCCGGCGGCAGGGCGGCCGGCACGTTGATGGGCGCGATCTGCGGGACACCGCGCTCTGCGACGAGGCTGTCGTAGATGGGCGTGCCGGAGGAGAAGGACGGAGGGGGGTAGCCGACTCCGTCGTAGGAGCGGGGCGAGGTCATGGGGCATACGGTAAGCCCACAATGCGCCTGCTGAGGAGAGTGGGAGGGCGAGCAGTTCGAGTGTTTACACAGTCTTCGCTCGCACAAAAGTTTCGAAAGTGCGAAGAACGGACATTCCGGCGACGACTTCCGGCCAGCTTCGGACCCGGGTGCGCGGTCGAACAGAGCCCGGACTGGGCTGGTGAAGCCCCGTGCGGTGACGGGCCGGTGGACGGTTCCTGGCCGGGCGAAGAAACTTTTGCGGTCAGGGCGTGCGCCGGCGCATTCAAGCCCCCGCCGACTGCGCGGCGAGGGCTCGTGAATGTTTCGGGGATAAAGTCACGGTGAGAGCCGCCGGGCGTGGCAGAACCCGAGGTCAGCGCACCTGGAGCGGCTCCGCCGCGGACTGCGCCGGGAAGCCCGGCCGACCGGCCACCTCGGAGGTGCAGAAAGAGCAGCGCACCGCCGCCGCCGGGATCGGGCTCAGGCACTCCGGGCAGTCCGCCTTGGCCACCGGGGCGGGCTTGGCGCCGTCCAGCCGGGCCTGCAGCCGGCCGACCGGGACCACCACGATGAAGTAGATCACCGCGGCCACCAGCACGAAGCTGATCAGCGCGTTCACGAAGACGCCGTACGGGAAGTTCGTCCCGGCCACCGCGAAGGTCTTCTGGGTGAAGTCGCCGACGGCGCCGCTCGCGACCCCGATGAGCGGGGTGAGGAACGCCGTGACGAACCCGGTGACGACAGCGGTGAACGCCGCACCGATGACGATGCCGACCGCGAGGTCCACGACGTTTCCGCGCAGCAGGAAGCTGCGGAATCCCTTGAGCACCGGGTGACTCCAAATCCGTACGGGGGAGGGTGAGATGGGACCGCGGGCCCCGGCCGGACATCCTGCCGACCGGGCGGGGCCGCGGTCCAACCGCGTTCACCCGATCCGCCTAACGGGACGCGGCCCGGTCAGGCGGCGCGCAGACGCTCCGCGTACGGCTGGATCCGGACTACCGCTCCGGCGATCCGGCGTACCGTGGGCGCGTCCATCTGGGTCCAGAGCGGCACCGTCAGCACCGAGTCCGCCAGCCGGTCGGTCAGCGGGAGCGACTCGGCCTGGCCGAGGTGGGCGTAGGCCCGCTGGCGCTGCACCGGCGGGTGGAAGTAGCGGCGCGAGTCGATGCCCTCCGCCCTGAGCGCGTCGGCGAGTTGGCGCGCGCTGAGCCCGAACGCAGCGGCGTCCAGGATGAGCGTGAGGTCCTTGAAGGTGGACACGTCGCCGTCCTCCGGCAGGGCCAGCCGCAGCCCCGGCAGTCCGGCGGTCACGGCGGCGAACTCGGCGACGAGTGTGCCCCGGTGGACCACCCGTTCGGGCAGCCCGGCCAGCCAGTTGAGACCGACGGCGGCGTGCAGCTCGCTCATTCGGGCATTCAGGCCGGGGAACAGCGTGTCGTAGTCGCCCGGGTTGCCGTAGTCGCGGGCGGTGCGCAGCCGTCGGGCGAGCGCGGCGTCCCGGGTGGCGACCAGGCCGCCCTCACCGGCCACCGCGACCTTGGTGGGGCTCATCGAGAACACCTCGGCGTAGCCGAAGTTGCCGATCGGCACACCGCGGCGGCTGCTGCCGAAGCCGTGCGCGGAGTCGTACACCAGCGGCACGCCGGCCGCGTCGGCGACCTCCTGGAGGCGCTCCACCTGGCAGGGCGTGCCGTACACGTGGGTGGCCATCAGCGCGGCCGGGCGGTCGGCGGCGGCGAGCCGGGCGGCGGCGTCCTCGGGGTCCAGGGTGATGTCCCGCTCACGGGCCTCGGCGAACACCGGGGTGCCGCCGGCCCAGTGCGCGGCGTGGGCGGTGGCGGAGAAGGTGAAGCCGGGCATCACCACCGGCCGGCCGTCGGCGACACCGGCCGCCTGGAGCACCAGCATCAGGCCGGCGGTGCAGTTGGAGACGGCCACCACGTGCGGCACGTCCAGCAGTTCGGCGGCGGCCTCCTCCAGCTCGGCGACGGTGCGGCCGTTGGTCAGTTGCCCGCTGTCCAGGACGGCGCCGAGCCGCTCCAGCAGGGTGGCGCGGTCCGGGACCTGGACGCGGGTGAGCGGGAGCCCCTCCGGGAAGGCGGGCGTGCCGCCGAGGGCGGCGGGCAGGGCAAGGGTGTCGGTGGTCATCAGATACCTCCGTGGGTAGTCCGGTGCTCGCCAGTGGCGGGGGAGTGCGAACGGGCGGTGGTGTCCGCGAGGTCGGCGGAGCCCTGGAACCGGGCGCCGGGACGGGCCGGAGCCGGGGCGGGGGGAGGGGTCAGGGCGCGGTGGATCCCCCTCGGGACGGCGCCGCCTCCCCGGGCTCCCGTCCGCCGAGCCGGACGGGGCGGGGCCCGGGCGGCCGCCGCTGCCCGCCCCACTGCCCCGGCGCCACCCGCCAGACCGGCGGCGGCCGGCGCTCGGCGGCCCCCCGGGCGGTGGTGGAGGCGGCCGGGACGACCAGCAGGACCAGCACCAGGGGCAGTACCTGGACGCGTTCGCGGGACAGGATGCCCATGTTGTTGATGGTCGAGAAGGCCCAGCAGAACAGCAGCGTGTAGACGGTGGTGAAGGCGACGTAGGACCGCTGCACGAAGAGTCGCGGCACTCTGCTGAGCTGCGGCCAGCTCCGGATGAACATCACCAGCAGGGCGAAGCACTCCACCGACTGGATCAGGTTCTGGATGTTCGAGGCCTCGAAGGGGAAGGGCCGGAAGAGCACGCTGACCACGGCGACCGGCAGCCCGGCCGGATTCAGGCTGAACCGCGGCGCGGCGTCCTCCGGGGCGGTCGCGCTGATCATCGAGTTGCCCTGGCTGGTGCGCCGCGAGGTCTCCGAGAGCACCTGGTTGACGGCGTCGCCGCCGGTGCCGTCGGTACCGAAGAAGGTCGAGACCTGTTGCAGCATCAGCACCGCCATCGCGCCGAGCACCACGGCGGTCAGGATGGTCCGCAGCGGTCCGAGCGCGCTGGCCTGCCGCGGCCGCTTGCGCAGCACGTAGGCGACCAGCAGGCCGGCCCCGGCGAGCGCGGTGACGTGCGGGCGGACCATCGCGGTGCCGACCGAGCCGAGCGCGATGCAGGCGAAGGCGCCGAACCGGCGGTCCAGCAGCCGGGCGGTCCCGTAGGTGGTCAGGCCTAGGCAGAACATCATCCAGGCGTCCTTGCCGATGCTGGACGGCCAGAACAGCAGCGAGGGCAGGAAGAAGACCAGCTTGGCGTACTTGCGGGTGTCCGCCTCGGGGAAGGCGATCTGCAGGGCCCGCCAGAACAGCAGCAGTCCCCAGAAGCCCAGCCAGGAGAAGACCAGGAAGCCACCGATCAGCGACGGCCCGGTGATCGCGTAGACCACCCCGGTGACGATGATGACGAACCCGGTGCCGGCGACCTTCATCCCGAGGTCGTAGTGCACACCGGCCAGCAGGTCGGCCTGCCCCAGGTAGGTGGCGAGCTCGGCGCCCTTCTGGTGGTACATCTTGGCGTCGGCCGCGCCGCCGTACAGCACGAAGGCCATCAGGTAGCGGGGGAAGGCGCAGAGCAGCTTGGCGGTCATGGCCAGCATCAGCAGCCGGAACACGTCCCGCTCGGGGTTGGCGGCCGCGATCCGGGCCAGGACCGGGGTGCCGACGGCCATCAGCGCCGGCAGGACCAGCAGCGCGCCCCAGGTGTCGTACGAGGTGTGCACCATGGCGACGACGAAGAGCGTGACGTAGGCCGTCACCAGGGTGGCGGCGACGGCGGACGGCCAGGGCACCCGGGCCCGGGCGGCCGCGACGGCGGACGGCCGGAGCGTGCGGCCCGGCACGGCCCGGGCCGGAGCCGGCCGGGGCATCAGAAGACCTCCAGGTCACCGAGGGTGAACCGCCAGTCGGGCAGGGTCAGTGCGGTCCGGCCGGTCGGGGTGCGCGCGGCGAGCGTCATCCCGGTGCGGGGGGCCCGCAGGAAGCCGGAGCGCAGCGCCGCGGCGGCGGCCTCGGTGCCGGGGGAGAGGTGCGTGGCGACGTGGTCGCAGCCGGACTCGCGGGCGGCGGCGCGCAGCAGCCGGGCGGCGCTGTCCCGGTCGCCGGGGCGGACCAGGACGTCGGCGAGGGTGAACTCGGCGAGCGGGCCGCGGCGTCGGGGCCGGCCGACGGCCAGGCCGGTCAGCTCGCCGCCCCGGTGGCAGGTGAGGACGCGGTAGTCCAGGCCGGGGGCCTCGCCGTAGCGCCAGCGCAGGAACTCCGGGGTGCGGAGCACGGCGAGGCGGGGGTCGGCGCGGTCGGCGGCGGCCCGCTCGCGCAGCAGCTCGGCCAGCGGGCCGTCGGCGCCGGCCATCGGGTCGCCGGCGGGGCCTCCGGAGGAGCCGGTGGCCGCGTCGGGAGCGGCCCGGCCGGCGGTCCGGTTCTGGCGGTCGGCGGTGGTCGGGCCGTCGGGAGCGGCCCGGTCGGCGGGCCGGGGCGGGTCGGGGAGCGTCACGCGGTCGGCGAACCACGACCGGGCGGTGGGCAGCCCGCAGGCCGGTGGCGCGGCCGCACCGGCCGGGGTGCGGGCCAGCGCCGCCCGCACTCCGCGGGCGAACGCGGCCGGGCGGACCGGGCGCAGGGCCACCGGTACCCGGCCGAGTTCCTGCCAGCCCATCTTCCGGTACCCGGGCAGGCTGTTCCCGTTGGGCGTGTTGAAGACCAACTCGGCCTCACCGGCGACCTGTCCGAGCAGGTCCAGGGTGAGCCGGCGGAAGATCCCGCGGCCCTGGAAGTCCGGGTGGGTCGCGGTGTCCACCGGCCGGACGGCGGTGACGGTGCGGCCGGTGGAGCCCTCGTGCCACTGCCAGCGCAGGAACAGCCGCACCCCCGCGAGCCGCCCCTGCGGGGTCTCGGCGACCAGGCCGGGGCTGGCGCCGAAGGGCCCCAGCCGGTGCTTCCAGCCGAAGAAGTCGGCGGTGCGGGTGCCGGTGGGGCCGCCGGCCAGGGAGGCGGTCAGCAGGTCGAGCACCGCGGGGAGGTCGTCCTCCGCGAGCGGGCGGAACGTCAGCTCGGCAGGGGCGGGCAGGGCACTCACGTCCGGACTCGCTCTCCGTTCGGTGGTAGCAGCCTTCGGGGGACCAGGGGGGCTCAGCGCCGCAGCACCTTCTCGTACACCGCCTCCACGGCCCGCTGGGCGCCCGCGACGTCGAAGCGGGCGGAGCGCTCCCGCGCTGCCGCCCCGAGGCGTTCCCGCAGCTCCGGATCGTCGGCCAGCCGGCCGAGCGCGGCGGCCAGGGCGACCGGGTCACCGGGCTCCACCAGGAGGCCCTGCTCGCCGTCGTCGAGCACCTCCGGCATGCCGCCGACCCGGGTGACCACGGCCGGCAGGCCGCTGGTCATCGCCTCCATCAGGGCGACCGGCAGGCCTTCCTGACGGGAACTCAGGGCAAAGACGTCCAGTCCCGGCAGCAGCGCGGGGACGTCCGGGCGGGAGCCGGTGAACAGCACGCTGTCGGCCACCCCCAGCTCGGCGGCCCGGGCCCGCAGCCGCTCGTCCAGCGGTCCGGCGCCGATCACCACCAGCCGGGCCGGCGGTCGGCCGCGGCACAGCTCGGCATGGGCGGCGAGCAGCGTGGACTGGTCCTTCTTCGGTGTCAGGTTGCCGACCGTGCCGACCACGAACGCGTCCTGCGGCAAGCCGAGTCCGGCCCGCGCGGCGGCCCGGGCGGCCGGTCCCTGCGGGGCGCCGGCCAGGTCCGGGCCGTGGTGCACCACGTGCACCCAGGCACCGGGCCGGCGGCGCGCGGCCGGGATGGTCCGCTCGACGGCGTGCGAGACGGTGATCACCGCGTCGTTGCGCCGGTAGGTCAGCGCGTTGGCCCAGCGGGTGGCCCGGCGGTAGCGGTCCCAGACGTTGTGCTCGGTGTGGACCAGGCGCGGCGAGCCCCCGCCGCCGAGCCCGTACGACAGCAGCCGGGCGGCGGTGGCCGGGACGGGCATGTGGGTGTGCACCAGGCCGTAGCGGCGGTCGGCGAGCAGGCGGCGCAGCCGCAGCGGCCAGCGCGGGTCGGCCCGGCCGGGCGCGCCCGGCACGCCGCCCAGGCAGTGCACCCGCACCCCGGCCTCGGTGAGCGCGGGGGCGAGCGCGTCCTTCCAGGGCAGTACGTAGGCGACCTCGACCTCGTAGCGCGAAGCGTCCACCTGGCGGGCGCAGTTGAGCAGCAGCTGCTCGGCGCCCCCGCGGCCGAGGCCCTTGGCCAGCCAGAGCACCCGGGTGCGTCCGGTCACCGCTCCTCCGCCTCGCGCAGCAGGGCCGGCTCGCCCGGGTCGCCGCCGACCGCACCGGCCTTGGGGCCGTGGCCGTTGACGCCCGGACCGGCGTCGGGGCGGGTCCGGCCCGGTCCGGCGGCGTCACGCCGGGCCCAGCTCGGCGCCGCCCGGTCGGGACCCCGCTCGGTGCCCCACTCGGCACCCCGGTCCGCACCCCGGTCCGCACTCCGGGCCGCGCCCCACTCGGGCCCCCGGTCCCGGCCCCGCTCCAGGGCCCGGTCGGGGGCCCGGTCCACTGCCGGCGCGGCCGGGCGCGGCAGGGTGGACGGGGCGGCCCGGCCGCCCGGCGCCGCCGGTCCGCCGACCGGGCCGGTGCGCCGGCGCCGTCCGCCCGGGCCGAAGCTGGCGAGCAGCGCCACCCCGGCCACCGGCACCCCGGTCCGGGAGAGCAACTCGGCGACCCGGTCCGCCTGTTCGGGCGTCACATTGCCGCTGCGCACGGTGACCAGTACCGCGTCGGCGTGCTGGACCAGGTCGTACGCGTCGTTGGCGTGCAGCAGCGGCGAGGTGTCCACCAGGATCACGTCGGCGTGGCGGCGGGCCCGGCGCAGGACTTCGGCGGCGCGCAGCACCAGTGCGGCCGGGTAGGCGGTGGTGTTGCCGCCGGTGATCAGCGAGACGCCCGCCACGTTGGTCGGCCGGATCAGGTCGTCCAGCTCGCCGAGCCGCTCGCCGCTGAGCAGCTCGGCCATCCCCGGACCGCCGCCCACGCCGAGGTGGGCGTGCAGCTGCGGGTGGCGGAAGTCGCAGTCCAGGACGAGCACTTCGCGACCGGTCTCGGCGAGCGCGGCGGCCAGGTTGGCGACGGTGGTGGTCCGTCCGTCCCCGCTGCCGCCGGAGGCCACCAGCACCACGGGTGCCGGGTCGGCGTGCCGGCGCGGGGCGGGCTCGGCGCGCTCCCACTCGGCGGGCCCGGCGGCCGAACGGCCGAGCGCGTCCGGCCCGGTGAGCAGCAGGGTGGAGCGCAGCGAGCGGTACGCCTCGGCGGCCGGGTCCGAGGGGCGGGCCCGGACCAGCGGCTCGCGCAACCGCCGCAGCCGGCGGGAGAGTTGCGGCACCTCGCCGATCACCGGCAGGTTGAAGCCTTCCTCGACGGCGTTGCGGGTGCGCAGCCGGGTGTCCATCCGGCTGAGCATCAGCGCGGCGACCACGCCGAGGCCGAGGCCGAGCGCGACCGCCAGGCCCAGCCGGACGTTCCGGCTGGGGGAGGAGAGCAGGTTGCCGGCGTTCTGCCGGGCGTCGATGCTGCCCCACTGCTGGATGGCGTCGGTCTGGGCGCCGTTCTGCAGCTTGCTGATGGCGGTCAGCGTGGCGGTCAGCGAGGTGGACGCGGCGGTCAGCTTGGGCTGGAGCTTCGGCTGGTCGCCAGCCGAGGAGCGGTTGAACTGCTGCTGGATGTCGTCGAGTTGCTTCTGCTGGGCGTCCGCCTGCGCCTGCAGCTTCCGGACCGTCTCGGCGGCGCTCTTGGCGGACTCGTCGCTGAAGCCCTTGATGATCGCGGCCGAGTAGGCGGCCGCGAGGTCGGAACAGGACTGCTGGGTCGGCCCGGTGGTGGCGATCGAGAGCATCTGGGCGCTGTCGGCCGTCACGGTCCGGCGGGCGATCACGGCGGCGGCGTCGCCGATGCCGAGCTGGTGGGCCGCCGCCGTCGCGACGTCCGAACCCTGCGCGTACGAGAGCACCTGGTCGGCCCGCACGGTGTCGCCGGCCCCCGCGACCGGCGTGATGGCGACCTTGCACTTCCATTTGGCGTTGTCCACCGTGTCACCGGTGGGGGTCAGCAGCCAGCCGACGACGAGTGCGGCGAGCGTGCAGCCGACGAGCAGCCGCCAGTACCGCCGCAGGACGGTGAAGTGGTTTGCCGGTTCCACCGGTGGGATCCCCTCGCGTTCGTGGTGCGGTGGTGCTGGTGAGCTCCCCTCGGGAGCGCGGCGGTCCGGGTGCTGCTGCCTCTGTCTGTCCTGCGCCACGCTCTCGGCCCGGTGGAATCCCTCGCCCGATGTCGCAACTCGCCCCCTGACGAACCGCTGCCCGACCCGCCCCCCTGACGGCTCGCTCCCCGCCGACCCGCGCCCGGCGGCGCAGCGGTGCCGGGCCCCGGCCGGCCCGGCCGGTGCCGCGTCCAGGCCGGGCCTCGCCCACGCCGGCCACGCACGCCGCGCACCGGCCGCCGGTCCTCCTGCGATGCTTGCCGAGCCCCGACGTGCGGCGCAACCGCTTTGGCGATACTGGGACCGCCCGATGACCGGGACGGCGCCCGGGACCGACGGGATCCCGTCAGATCGTGCGCAGGCGCAGTGAGCGCTCGTAGAACCCGACCATCTGCGCCGACACCTGGTGCAGGGTGAACGAGGTGAGGAACCGCGCCCGCGCCGACTTCGCCCGCACCCGGGCCGAGGCCCGGTCCTGCACCGTGTCGACCAGCGCCGCCGCCAGCGCGGCCGGCTGCTCCGCCGGCACCAGCCGGGCGTAGTCCTCCGAGCCCACCGTCTCGCGCAGCGCCGGCACGTCCGCGCAGACCAGCGGCACGCCGACGCCCATCGCCTCCATCGCCGCGCTGCCCAGCCCCTCCCAGCGGGACGGCACGGCGAACGCGTCGGACGCGGCCATCAGGTCGAAGACGTCGTCGCGCGGCCCGAGGAAGCGCACACCGCCCGCCGCCTCGGCGAGGGCCGTGAGCCGGGCCGTCTCGGTGCCCTCGCTGCCGGCCAGCAGCAGCACCGCGTCCGGCTCCGCCCGCAGGACCGCCGGCCAGGCCTCCAACAGCACGTCCAGGCCCTTCTGGTACTGCTGGCGGGCGGCCGCGAGCACCACCGGCGCGTCCTGCGGCAGGCCCAGCGCGGCCCGGACGGCGGCCCGCCGCTCCGGGGTGACGGTGCCCAGCAGCTCCGGGTCCCGCCCGCGCGGCACCACGTCGATCCGCTCCCGCGGCACCCGCAGCCGCTGCGCCATCGCGCCCGCGACGTGCTTGGTGAGGGCGTGGAACCGGCGGGTGCCCTGGGCGGTCACGGCGTCCACCGTCTGGGCGGCCCGCACCTTCCAGGGGCTGAGGCCGCGCGCGTTGAGGTGCTCCGGCCCGTACGCCGAGTTCACCAGGCTGGAGACCACCGGCGTACGCGCCGACAGCGCGGCGGCCCGGCCGAGGACGTCCGACTCGTACAGCGTGGTGTGGACGAGGTCCGGGCGGCGTTCGCGGACCAGCCCGCGCAGCGCGGCGAGCGTCCGCCCCCGCGTGGCCCGGCCGACGCCGAATACGTCGGCCCCCGCTCCGGTCAGCTCCGGCTGGAAGCCCCCGGGCGAGTCCTTGAGGTACGCGACGTCCAGCTTCACCCCGGACCGCACCAGTTGGGGGGCCATCGCCACCAGGCCCTGCTCGGCCCCGCCGACCCGGCTCACGCTGTCGATCACATAGAGCACATGCACAGGCCAACCCCCGCCCTCCGGGGCGCGGCCGGTCTCCCGTGCCGGTCGGCACCCTGACTGCCGATCAGCATCGCAGGTGGCGCCGCCCGCCCGCCAGGTATTCGGCCAGGAGCCTCCCGCCGCCCCGGGCGGTCGGGGGCGGCCAGGGGCGCGCACCGGGGCGCGCGCCCGACGCCGGCGGCGTACGACGGCACCCGACCGGCGCCCGACAGGGGTAACCGCGCTGGCGCACGGGCCACCGCCGGGTTGTGCGAAGGGGCTGCCCCGGACGCCCCCCTGTGCCAAGGTCGTTCCCATGCCCGACGCGACACCGGCGAAGACGGCCGGAACCCGCCCCCGCATCCTGCACGTGATCACCGACCCGCGCCGCCGCGGCGCCCAGAACCTCGCCCGGGACCTGCACCGGGAACTGCGCCGCCGCGGCCAGGCCTCCGCCCTGCGGGCCCTCGCCCCGCACCCCGACGCGGCCCCCGACGCACCCGACACCCTCGCCACCACCGTGCTCGGCCGCGCCCGGCTGCACCCCGCCACCCTGCTCGCGCTCCGCGCCGCCGCGCGCACCGCCGACGTGGTCGTCGCGCACGGCTCCGCCACCCTCCCCGCCTGCGCCCTCGCCCTGGCCGGCACCCGCACGCCGTTCGTCTACGTCTCCATCGGCGACCCCCGGCACTGGACGGCGAGCCCGCTGCGCCGGCTGCGCACCGGCGCCCTGCTGCACCGCGCGGCCGCCGTCACCGCGCTCGCCGACGAGGCCCGCACCCTGCTGCAGGAGCGCTTCCGACTGCCCGCCGGCAAGGTCCGCACCATCCCCAACGCCCGCGCCGCCGACGGCTACCCGCCCGCCGGGAGCGAGTGCGAGCGGCGCGCGGCCCGGCAGGCGCTCGGCCTGCCCGCCGAGGGGCTGCTGGTCGCCTGGATCGGCGCGATCGCCCCGGAGAAGCGGCTCGACCTCGCCCTCGACGCGCTCGACCGGCTCCCCGACGTCCGCCTCGCGGTGGCCGGCGACGGCCCGCAGCGCGCCGCCCTGGAACGGCACCCGGCCGCCGCCCGGGCCCAGTTCCTCGGCACCCTCGCCGACCCGGCCCCGCTCTACCGGGCCGCCGACGCCCTGCTGCTCACCAGCGACAGCGAGGGCGTCCCCGGCGTCCTGATCGAGTCGGCGCTGGCCGGGCTGCCCGCCGTCGCCACCGACGTCGGCTGGGTCCGCTCGGTGGTCCGCGACGGCGCCACCGGGGCGCTGGTCCCCCCCGGGGACCCGGTCGCGCTCGCCGAGGCGCTGGCCAAGGTGCTGGCCGGCGACCGGACGGCGCTCGGCGCGGCCGCCCGGGAGCACGTGCTGGCGCACTGCGAACTCGGCGTGGTGGCCGACGCCTGGCAGCGGCTCCTCACCGACCTGTGCGGCCGCTGACCCGCGCGGACGGCAGCCGCCGGCCCCGGGCCGGTCCACCGGTACGGACGCCGTCCGCACCGCCGTCCGCACCGGCCCCCGGGCCGGGCTGCGCCGATCGGGCGAATCGCGGCCCGGCCCCCTCGGGGCGAGTGGCCGTCGACGATCCGTCACCGCCACACTGCCCGGTGTGAAATCGCTGCTGAGGTCCACCGTCCTGCTCGCCGTCGCGACCGGGATCGCCGCGTCCCCCGTCCAGGCCGGCGCGGCCACCACCCACCAACCGTCCCGCGAGGGCTCCCAGTCCGTCCGCGTCGACCAGCTGAAGCCGGTGCGCGAGAGCGCCCGCACCGAGGCCGTCGAATTCTTCTGGTACGACTGCGGCCACTCCCAGCAGCTGGAGCAGCCGCTCCAGGCCTGGGCCGAGAAGCACCGCTCCGACGTCAACCTGCGCCGGGTGCCCGCGATCTGGCCGGGCAGCCCCGAGGAGCGCACGCAGCGCGGCCACGCGCGGCTCTACTACACCCTGGAGCGCCTCGGCCTGGTCGAGCGCCTCCAGACCAGTGCCTTCCGCGCCGTCCACACCGACGACAAGGACCTCACCACCGAGGACACCACCACCGACTGGGCGGTGCGCCAGGGCGTCGACGAGCGGACCTTCCGGGACGCCTACCGCTCCGACGACGTGCGGCGGGCCGTCGACGACGCCGCCGCGATGTTCGTCCAGAACAAGATCAACGAGCTGCCCACGGTGATCGTCCAGGGCGAGGAGCGCACCACGCCGACCCGGGCCGGCGGGGTCTCGGCGATGCCCGACGCCCTCGACCGGCTGGTCGAGCAGGACCAGCAGCGCCACCCCCGCGGCTGACCCCTCTCCCGACCGACCGATCACCTTCACCGAACCGACCCCCGGCGACCACACTCTGTGCCAGAGTGGACGCCGGGCCGCGCCGCCGGGATCGAGAACTGCCGTGGTGGCGGGCCCACTTCTCGATACCGGCGGTACCGGAGAGGGCAGGGGTCCGTGGGGGGACAACGCGCGCAGCTCGTCGACGAGCGCGACAGCCAGACATCGGCCGCGTCGTGGCGGCCCGCGGTCGCCGACGGGCCGCCACCCGACCTGGTCTTCAAGCGCCGGCTGCGCCCCGCACAGGTGGCCCGGGAGCTGTGGGGCGCGCGGGAGCTGGTGCGGGCCCTGGCCGAGCGCGACCTGCGCGCCCGCTACAAGCAGGCGGTGCTCGGCTTCGCCTGGGCGGTGCTGACCCCGCTGGCGCTCTGCGCCATCTTCACCCTGGTGTTCCACCGCGCCGTGAAGATCGACACCGGCGCGGTGTCCTACCCGCTCTTCGCCTACGTCGGCCTGATCGTCTGGCAGTTCTTCAGCAACACGATGAACCAGGGCGCGCTGAGCCTGGCCAACAACCTCAGCCTGCTGAACAAGGTCTACTGCCCGCGCGAGGTCTTCCCGCTGGCCACCATGCTGGTCGCCAGCGTGGACATGGTGATCGGCGTCGGTGTGCTCGGCCTGCTCTTCCTGATCTTCTGGACCGCCCCGGCCGTCACCTTCCTCTGGGTGCTGCCGCTGCTGCTCATCCAGTTCGCCTTCACCTACGGCGTCGCGCTGATCCTGTCGGTCGCCGTGGTCTACCTGCGCGACGTCCGCCACCTGCTGCCCATCATCACGCAGATGGGCGTCTTCGCCACCCCCGTCGCGTACCCGCTGGCGCAGATCCCGCAGCGCCTCCAGGAGATCTACGTCGGCTTCAACCCGCTGGGCGCCGTCATCGAGGGCTACCGCGGCGCCCTGCTGTACGGCGACGCGCCGGACGTCACGCTCACCTCGATCGCCGCGGTCTCCTCGCTGGTGTTCCTGGTCGGCGGCTACCTGCTGTTCAAGAAGCTGGAGACGGGGATCGCCGATGTCGCCTAGCCCGACGCACCCCCTGGGGACCATCCGCACCGACCGGGTGTGGAAGCGCTTCAAGGCCGACCAGCAGCGGATGCTGCTGCGCGACAAGGTCGACTCGATGGCCCGTCGGCTCCGCGGTGAGAAGGGCGAGGAGTGGCGCTGGGCGCTGCGCGACATCAGCCTGCACATCGAGCCGGGCGAGTCGGTCGGTCTGATCGGCTCCAACGGCTCCGGCAAGTCCACGCTGCTGAAGATGCTGACCCGGGTGATGTACCCGTACGGCGGCGTGATCGACGTGCGCGGCCGGATCGGCGCCCTGATCGAGATCAGGGCCGGCATCCACCCCGACCTGACGGGCCGGGAGAACATCTACCTGTTCGGCGCGTTGCTCGGCCTGCGCCGCCGGGAGGTGGCCGGCCGCTTCGACGACATCGTGGAGTTCGCCCGGCTCGGCGGTGCGATCGACCGGCAGGTGAAGTTCTACTCCTCCGGCATGCAGATGCGCCTCGGCTTCGCCGTCGCCGCCTACCTGGAGCCCCATGTGCTGCTGGTGGACGAGGTGTTGGCGGTCGGCGACGCCGTGTTCCAGCAGCGCTGCCTGGACCGGATGCGCGAGGTGGCCGAGCAGGGCACCACCATCGTCTTCGTCTCCCACGACCTGCCCGCCGTCGAGTCCATCTGCCGGCGCGGGATCTGGCTGGAGCAGGGTTCGGTGCGGGTGGACGCGGGCATCAAGGACGCCATGGCGGGCTACCGGGACTCCATCGAGGCGCAGTCGGAGTCCGGCGGTCGCACCGGCGAACCGCTGCGACTGCTCAAGCACGCCGTCCGGGGCGAGGACCGCGACAGCCTGACCACCGACGAGCCGATGACGGTCGAACTGACCCTCGGCGGCGACTACCGGGGGGACGCCACCCTGCACCTGGGCGTCAGCGAGGGCACCTCCAGCCCGATCTTCCAGATCAGCCACGAAGTCCGGCTCACCGGGGAGGACCACCAGGTCGCCTGCGTGATCCCCCGGCTGCCGCTGCCGCGCGGCCGCTACACGCTCTGGGCCGGCGTCTACAGCATCGGCCGGACCGACGGCGGTACCCTGATGAGCTGGCACTCGGCCGGCCAGTTCGACGTGTTCGGACCGATGCTGGACTCGCCGCCGCGCGCGGTGGTGCTGGCCGCGCCGGTGTTCGTCCCGCACCACTGGGAGGAGTGACCCGTGAGCCCGGTCCGGGTGCTGGTCCACCTCAACAACCTCGCCCTGGGCGGCGCCCAGCTCAACGCGGTCGACATCGCCCGCACCCTGCGCGACCGCGGCCACGATCCGGTGCTGTTCGCCCAGGGGGTCGCGGGCCCGGCCCCGCTGCTCGACGTCGCGGCCGGCCACGGCCTGGACGTGGTGGTCGCGGGCGGCCCCGACACCCCGCGCGCGGACGTCCGCCGCCGGCTCGGCCGGCTGGCCGCCGAGCACGGCAGCCAGCTGCTGCACGCCTGGGAGGTCCGGGCGGCGCGCAACTCCTACTTCGGGCCCGGGCGTTACGGCCGTCTGCCGCTGGTCACCACGTTCTACGGGATCCGGATGCTGCGCGGCCTGCCCCGGCACCAGCCGCTGGTGCTCGGCCTCGGCGCCCTGCTGGGGGACGGCCGGGCCTTCGGGCACCAGGACGTCAGCCTGATCGAGCCGCCGGTCAACACCGCCACCGACGCGCCGGGCCGGGGGGACGGCGCCGCGTTCCGTCGTGAACACGGCATCCGGGACGACGAGTTGCTGCTCGCGATCGTCACCCGGCTGGTCCCCGCGCTGGAGAAGGACGCCGGCGCCGAGCTCACCGTCGAAGCCGTCCGGCAGCTCGACGACCCGCGGGTGCGGCTGGTCGTCGTCGGCGCCGGCCCCAGCCTGGAGCGGCTGCGCACCCGCGCCGCCTCGGCCAATGCCGCACTCGGCCGCCAAGCCGTGCTGGTGCCGGGGCAGTTGGCCGACCCGCGGCCGGCCTACGACGCCGCCGACATCGTGCTCGGCATGGGCGGATCGGCGCTGCGCGGCCTGGCCTTCGCCAAACCGGTCGTCGTCCACGGCGCGGCCGGCTACACCGCCGTCCACGAGCCGGGCCCGCTGGTCGAACCGCACGCCTCGCGCTGCATGTACGGCTTCGGCGACGGCTCGCGCGTGCCCGATCCGCTGGTGGACCAGCTCCGCGGGCTGCTCGACGACCCGGACCGCCGGGCGCGGCTGGGCGCCTGGGGCCGGGAGTGGGTGGACGGGCGGTTCTCGCTGGACGGCGTCACCACCGCCTTCGAGGACCTGTACGCCCGGGCGCTGGCCCGCCCGGCGCGGGTGACCGGCTGGCTGAAGGACCTGGAGCAGATGACCAGGTACGAGTTCACCAAGCCGGCCGCCCTGCGGTTGCTGGGGCGGTGACCCAGGCGCGCCCGCCTGGGTCACCGCGCTGTCCGGCGCCGCGTGGTCCGGCTCGGGTCCGCCCGTCGCTCCGTCCGGCGCCGGGGGACCGCCGGCCGGACGGCTAGCGACGCAGCAGCAGGGTGACGAAGCCCAGCGTGCCCCGGTAGCCGTGCAGCCACTCGGCGCGGTGCCGGTCGACGGCTTCGCGGGCGGCCGCCGCGTCCTGGTGGTCCGGGTTGTCCAGCGCCCACTGGGCGAGCGAGCCCGTCCAGGAGAACTCGTAGTCGTCCCACTCCTGGAGGCTGCTGACGTAGCCGTACACCGGGGTCCAGCCCTCCGCGATCACCCGGTCCGTGGTGGTCGCCAGGTCCGCGAACTCGTCCCGGGTCGCGCCCAGGCCGTCCAGCGCGGCCTGGGTGGGCTCGCGCTCCCAGAAGCCGTCGCCGACCATGACCAGGCCGCCCGGCGCCAGGTGCTCGCGGGCTGCCGCCAGCGTCGGCAGCAGTCCGCCGAAGGCGTGCGTCGCCCCGATGTTCAGCACCAGGTCGAACGGCTCCCGCGAGCTGAACTCCTCCGCGCTCTGGTGGTGCAGGCCGAGCCGGCGCTCCACGCCGAGCGCCTCCGCGGTCTGCCGGGCCCGGGTGAGGGCCGCGGCGTCGAGGTCCACCCCGACCGCCTGCCAGTGCGGGCGCGCGGTCAACGCCCGGACCAGCCAGCCGCCTTCCCCGCAGCCGAGGTCCAGGGCCCGGCCGGCGTCGGTGTGTTCGGTGGCCCGGGCCAGCAGCCGGGCCACCGACTCGTCGGTGATCGGCGCGGCGATGGGGTGGTGGACATGGGCGAGGCGGGAGATTGTCTGACGATCCATTTGATCATTGTGGACCACGTCGCGCTCAGTACGTGCGGCCTTTCCAGGCCGCCCCGCGGCCGCGCCAGTGCTGCATCGCCGAGTCGACCGTCATCAGCAGGTACAGCGACGCCGTGAACGGCAGCAGCAACGCGGCCGGCGCCGGCTGCCGGTAGTAGCGCAGCATCGGGAGGAAGGTCCCCGTCATCAGGGCCCAGGCCGCGCCGCCCGCCGCGGCCACCGCGCCGTGCCCGGTGGCCAGCCCGGCGACGGTGGCCACCGGCGGCACCAGGTAGACCAGCGTCAGCCCCAGCACCGTCCCGGCCAGCAGGAGGGGGGAGTGCCGCAGCTGGGCGTAGGCGCTGCGCGAGACCATCCGCCACAGCTGGGCGAGCCGGGGATAGGGGCGGACGCTGTCCACCCGCTCGGCCAGTCCGAGCCAGGTCCGGCCGCCGGCCGCCTTCACCGCACGGGCCAGCGACACGTCGTCGATCACCGCGCCCCGGATCGCCGCCACCCCGCCCGCGCGCTCCAGCGCCTCCCGCCGCACCAGCGAGCAGCCGCCCGCCGCGGCGGCCGTCCGGGCCCCGGGCCGGTTGCTGCGGCGGAACGGGTACAGCTGGGCGAAGAAGTAGACGAAGGCCGGCACGATCAGGCGCTCCCAGCCGGTCTCCACCCGCAGCCGGGCCATCTGGGAGACGAGGTCCCGCCGGTCGCTCTCGGCGGCGGCCACCAACTCGGCGAGCGAGTCCGGGCCGTGCGCGATGTCCGCGTCGGTGAGCAGCAGGTACTCGACGTCCGGGCCGGCCAGCTCCACCCCGTGCCGCAGCGCCCACAGCTTGCCGGTCCAGCCGGGCGGCAGCGGGGGAGGGGTGGTGACGGTCAGTTCCAGGCCCCCGGGCCCGGCGAGCGCGGCCGCCAGCGCTCCGGTGCCGTCCGAGCTGTGGTCGTCCACCAGGATCACCCGGGCCCGCCCCGGGTACTTCTGCGCGAGCAGGCCCGGCAGGCTGAGCGGCAGCACCTCCGCCTCGTCCCGGGCCGGCACCACCACCGCGACCTGCGGCCAGCGGACCGGTGGCCGGCGCGGCGGCAGCCGCACGTCGGTGCGCCAGAACAGCCCGTGGCAGCAGGCCAGCCAGAGCCAGACCAGCAGGGAGAGGACGGCGATCCACAGCAGGACGGTCACCCGGGCAGTCTGCCGCACCCGGGGCCCGCCACGGGGTATCGACTAGAGTCTTGCCCTGTGAAGATCGCACTGATGGACTCGGGAATCGGCCTGCTGGCCGCCGCCGCCGTGCTTCGGAACCTGCGCCCGGACGTCGATCTGGTGCTCTCCTCCGACCCGGCCTCCATGCCCTGGGGCCCGCGGACACCCGAGCAGATCACGGCCCTCGCGCTGGGCTGCGCGCGGGCGGCGGCGGCCCTCGAACCGGACGCGCTGGTGATCGCCTGCAACACCGCCTCCGTCCACGCGCTCGCCGCGCTCCGCGCCGAGCTGGAGCCCGCGCTGCCGGTCATCGCCACCGTCCCGGCCATCAAGCCGGCCGCGGCGCTCGGCGGACCGGTCGCGATCTGGGCCACCCCGGCCACCACCGGCAGCGCCTACCAGCGCGCTCTGATCCGGGACTTCGCCGGACCGGCGGCCGTCACCGAGGTCGCCTGTCCGGGCCTGGCGGACGCCATCGAGCACGGTGACGACGCCGCGATCGACGCGGCCGTCGCCGCCGCGGCGGCCCGCACGCCGGCCGGCACGGCGGCCCTCGTCCTCGGCTGCACCCACTACGAGCTGGTCGCCGACCGCATCCGCGCGGCCGTCGCGCCCACCGCCGCCGCCCACCTCACCCTGCACGGCTCCGCCGACGCCGTGGTGGCCCAGGCCCTGCGCCGGGTCGCCGACCCCACCCGCCGGGGCACCGGCACCCTCACCGTCCTCCACGCGGGCCGCAGCGCCGCCCTCCCGCCCGCCGTGCTCCTCTACCCGCAGGGCCTCGACCTCACCGCCCCGGCCGCCTGACCCGGACGGCCGCCGCGGCGGCCCGGCTCCTCCCGCGCGGACCGCGCAGGGAGCCGCTGCGTGATGGCTCCGCCGCCCGGACGTCGACCCCTGGCCCAGTAGTGCGTACACAGAAGGTCGGCGCGGGAGAAGGCCTGCCGACCGGTCCACCGGCGGCGCTCGGCTCGCCCCCTCGCCCCCTGGCTGCGGAGCCGGCGGGGCGCGGGACGTCGGACCGGCCGACGCACCGCGCCCCGCCGCCGTTACGCCACGGCCTGGCCGCGCCAGCGCCGGTAGGCCGGTTCGAGTCCGGAGAGGATGGTGTCGAAGCGGCGCGTGCTGGTGGTGGAGTCGACCTGGAGCCGGCTGATCTGCAGCGGGTGGTCGGGAAGACGCGGGCCCAGGCGGTGGTCGGAGAGGAACCCGAGCCGGTACCCCAGCTCCTGGAGGACGGTTTCGGCGCGCGGGTCGTGCCCTCCGTCGGGGTAGGCGAAGGCGGTCGGCGGCTCGCCCAGCCAGCGGGTGAGCGCCTCGTGCGCCCCGGTGATCTCGGCCCGGACGGTGACGTCGTCGCAGCGTCCGAGACAGGGATGCCCCTGGGTGTGGTTGCCGATGGCGACGCCGCCCGCGCGCAGGGCGATCAGGTCGGCCGGGGTGAGCTGTTCCTGCCGGGGCGGTCGCCGGTCCGCGCTGACCCGCAGTTCCTGGAGGCTGCGGCGCCGGTCGGGGTCGGGCATGGCCTTGAGTCGGCGCAGCACCTGGGAGGGGTGCCCGCAGTCCAGCGAGCGGGCGCGCCCGCCGTGCCGGGCCAGGAAGTCGGCCTCGTGCCACCAGAACGGCTTCTCCGTGCCGATCAGCTCGGAGATGACGAAGGCGGCGGCCGGGATGCCCCGGTCGTTGAGCGCCGGCAGGGCGTGCGTGAGCACGCTGCGGTCGGCGTCGTCGAAGGTGACCAGGACACTGCGGGCGGGCAGCGGCCGCCGCTCGGCGACGGCCTGCTGGACGGCCGCCAGCGAGACGGGGGTGGCGAGTCTTCGGAGCCGGTCGAGCTGGGCGCCGAAGGACCGCGGATCGGTCACGCCGTGGTAGGCGAGCACGGCGAGCCGCTGCGCGGCCCGGGCCCGGAACAGCGGTTGGACGGGGGCGAAGCGCAACCAGTCGCCCCGCTCCTCGGGCCGGTCGGCCGCGGTCGGCGCGGCGTGCCGACGGGCGGCCTGCCGTCCGCGCGGCAGCGGTTGGGGGACCGCCGCGACCGCGGGGGCCACCGCCGGCCGGCCCGGTGCGGGCGGCGCGGTCACGGACTGCGTGGTCATCGGTGGTGCGGCCGCCGAGTGCCCGGTGGCCCGTCGCCGAGCGGCCGGCTGCCCGGCGGCCGCCTGTGGCAACGAGCGCAGGTGGGCGCTCGGCAGGGTGCTGATGACGGACCCGATCCGGGCCATGGAGGTCGACGTCGTGGACTTGGACTGCGGCACGGTTCCCCCTCGGTCGCCGGTGCGGCGTGGCGGTACCGCCGGAGGTTGGAGCCCGGCCTCCGACTCCAGGGCACGGCGGCTCCGCCCCCTGGTGTTCTCCGGTCCTCGGCGGGGACTCCCAACCCGCACCGCGGACGGCTCCTGGATCGCTCAATGTAGTGGAGACAGATGTGCCCGGTGGATGGTTGTACCGGACAGCCGAGGAATTTTCGCGGGCCGAAAACAGGCGCCTCCGGGCGTACGCCGGGGCAGCGACGGCGCCCGTGACCGGGCGAGAGCCGGTTGCGGAGAGTAGTCGATATATCGCTTCCTGCGGGCTGCCTCCCGGGCCGCTCCGGGGTACCTTGGCCTCATGGCAGATGCGGAACGTGATCATTTGCACCCTCATGGGGCGACCAGGATGGCCCGCGTGTGGAGCGGTGGCGCGCTGGTCACCCACCAGCTCCCGCTGGCCGTGGTCGGTCTGGCCTGTCTGGCGCTCGGCATCGTGGTCGCCGTGGCGGTTCCGGACAGTGACGGCCCCGCGTGGGCGATGGCCGTGGCCGGCTGCCTCGCGGCCGGGGTGCTGCTGCTCGGCCGGATCGCGTTCGCCCTGCTCCGGTACCGGCGCGGCGCCACCCTCTGAGGCACCGGCCCACGGACCCGCGTCGTCCTCGGCGCAGGCCCGGCCCCGGGAGGCGGCGGGCGGCGCCTCCCGGGCCGCCCGGCCGGTGCCCCGGGTCCGTGGCTCCGCCGCGCGGCCGTGACCGTCCCGACCGGCCCGTGAGCCGCCCCGGCCGCCACCGGCCGTCACCTGAACGGGCGATCGAGCCCGACCGGTCGGATCGGCCGGTTTCGGCCCATCTGCCTACGCCTTCTCGCTTCTTTCACAATTCCGGGCCATCAGCCCCACAGTTCCCCCTACTGTGATTTCCGTCCGGCAGCCAACTGCGCCGGATGCGAGGCCACTTGACGGCGCCGGGGAGGGCGCCGCAGAGGGGGGAGCAATGAGCGGCACCGCCGCGCCCGGAGCACCCGAGGCGGCCGGACCGGCCGGAGGCATCCGCACCAGGGTCAAACGCCAGCTGGCCCGCAGGGTCGGGGCCCGGCCCGGCGAGGGCGCCACCGTCCTGATCTACCACCGCGTCGGCGGCGACAGCCCCGACGAGCTCGACGTCGGCACCGCCGACTTCACCGCCCAGGCCGACCTGCTCGCCGAGCTGCCGCCGGGCCGGGTGGTCTCCCTCGACGAGGCCGTGGACCGGATCGAGGCCGGCCGCCGCACCCCCGCCACCGTACTCACCTTCGACGACGGCTTCGCCGACGTGTACGACAACGCCTGGCCGCTGCTGCGCGACCGCGCCCTTCCGTTCACCGTCTACCTCGCCAGCGGCCACGTCGGCGGTGAGATGCGCTGGGAGGGGTCGACCGCCAGGACCACGGGCGCCCCCGCGCTCAGCTGGGAGCAGCTGCGCGAGATGACCGCCTCCGGCCTGTGCACGGTCGCCAACCACACCCGCAGCCACGCCCGCCCCGAGCTGCTCACCACCGCCGAGCTGGACGCCTGCAACGACGACGTCGAGCAGCACCTCGGTGTCCGCCCTCGGCACTACGCCTACACCTGGGGCGTCCCGGTGCCCCACATGGAACCGGCCCTGCGCGCCCGGTTCCGTTCCGCCGCCACCGGCGAGGTCGGCCGCAACGTGCCCGGCGTCGACCCGGTCCGGCTGCGCCGGGTGCCCGTCCGCCGTACCGACCCGATCGACTTCTTCCGCGCCAAGCTCTACGGCCGGCTGATCCCCGAGCGCGCCTACGCCCGGATCGTCGCCACCGCGAAGGCGGTGGGCGCCCGTGCCTGACCCCACCCCGGTACCCGCCACCGCGGCCGCCGGACCCGCCCCGCGGCTGCGCGGCCCCGGCGGCCGGCCGCTGCGCGTGGCCCACCTCACCACCGTCGACATGAGCCTGCACCTCCTGCTCGCCACCGAACTCAAGGTGGACCTGGAGGCCGGCTTCGACACGTACGGCATCAGCGCGCCCGGCCCGTACGTGTCCGAGATCGAGGCGATCGGCGTCCGGCACGAGCCGCTGCACGCCCTGACCCGGTCCTGGCGGCCGCGCGCCGACGCCGCCGCCGCCCGCGAGCTGCTCGCCGTGCTCGACCGGCTGCGACCCGACGTCCTGCACACCCACAACCCCAAGACCGGCGTCCTCGGCCGTGTCCTCGGGCGGCTGGCCCGGGTCCCGGTCGTCGTCAACACCTGCCACGGCCTCTGGGCGCAGGCCCACGACCCGCTCGCCAAGCGGGCGTTCGTCCTCGGCGCGGAGGCCTTCGCCGCCCGCTTCTCGCACGCCGAGCTGTACCAGAACGGCGAGGACCGCCGCGCCCTGGCCCGGGCCGTCCCGGGCCGCCGCTCACGGGTCGTGGGCAACGGCGTGGACCTCAGCCGTTTCGCGACCGCCCCCGGCGACCGGGCCCGCGCCAGGGCCGGGCTGCGCGCCGAACTCGGCGTCGGCCCGGACGAACTGCTGGTCGGCGGCGTCGGCCGCAGGGTCGCCGAGAAGGGCATCCGCGAGTACGCGGAAGCGGCCCGCGCGCTGGCCGGCAAGGCCCGGTTCGTCTGGATCGGCCCCGACGACCCGGACAAGCCCGACGCCCACGGCGCCGAGTCCGGCGTCGAGTTCCCCGGCCCGCGCGGCGACATGCCCGCGGTGTACGCGGCCCTCGACGTCTTCGTCCTCCCCTCCTACCGGGAGGGGTTCTCCCGCTCCGCCATGGAGGCCGCCGCCGGCGGCCTGCCGATGGTGCTCAGCGACATCCGCGGCTGCCGCGAGATCGGCACCCACGACGAGCACCTGCTCCTCGCCCCGCCCGGGGACGCCCGGGCCCTCACCAGCGCGCTGGACCGGCTCCTCACCGAACCCGGCCTGCGCGAACGGCTCGGCGCCGCGGCACGGCGCCGCGCCACGGCGCACTTCGACCAGCGCGCCGTCGCCGGGGTCTCGCTGGAGACCTACGCGGCCGTCGCCCGCGCCAAGGCACTGCCCTGGACGGTCGACTGAACCCACGCACTCCCACCAGACCGCATCAGGGGGAAGGACCGTCATGAAGCGAGGGGGCGACCTCGCGGTCACCGTCCTGGCCGGGATCGTCGCGATTCCGCTGGGCCTGCTGATCGCCCTGCTGATCCGCTGCACGACGGGCGGCCCGGCGCTCTTCCGCCAGACCAGGACCGGATGGCACGGGAAGGAGTTCGAGATCCTCAAGTTCCGCACCATGCGGGACAAACGCTTTCCCGAGGAGCCGGACGCGCCCCGGATCACCTGGCTCGGTGACCTGCTCCGCAAGACCAGCCTGGACGAGCTGCCGCAGCTGTGGAACGTGGCCCGCGGCGAGATGGGCGTGATCGGGCCCCGGCCCACCCTGCCCGAACAGGTCGTCCACTACTCCCGCCGCCAGCGCGGCCGGCTCGACGTCCGGCCCGGCCTCACCGGCTGGGCCCAGGTCCAGGGCCGCAACTCCCTCACCTGGCCCGAGCGGATCGAACTCGACCTCTGGTACGTCGAGCACCGCTCGCTCCGGGTGGACCTGCGCATCCTCGCGCTCACCGTCGGCGTGCTGCTGCGCCCCAGCGGGATCACCGCCGCCGGCGGCGTCAACCCCGGCTTCCCGGCGCCTACCGAGCCGCTGACCGCCGGCCCGGCGGCCGCCGGCCACGAGAGCGCCGGCCACCAGCCCGTCTCCCACCACCCCGTCTCCCACCAGCCGGTCGGCTCCGCCGCCAGGCCCGCCGACCCCGCCGTCCGGCCGCTCACCACGATCAGCCTGCCCCGGCAGGCCACCGCGCCCCGGCTGGCGCAGCCCGTCCGGACCGCCGTCGAGGAGGCGTCCTGATCCCCGAAGCGGGCAGGATGGCCGCCATGGCCACCGACCACCGAGCACTCTGGATCGCCGGCGCCGGGGGCGTCGGCCGCGAGGCGCTGGACACCGCCCTCGCGGCCGGCGTCCCGGTCGCCGGCTTCCTGGACGACCGCGGGCACGGCGGCACCGTCCGCGGCCTGCCCGTCCGCCGGCCCGACGACGTCCCGGCCGGCGCCCGCTACCTGGTCGGGATCGCCGCCCCGGCCGTCCGGCAGCGGCTCAGCGCGCTGCTGGAGGCCCGCGGCGCGCTGCCCGCCACCCTCGTCCACCCCCGGGCCCTGATCGCGCCCGACACCGAACTCGGCCCCGGCTGCCTGGTGATGGGGGGCGCGTACGTGTCGAGCAGCGTGCGCCTCGGCGCACACAGCCAGGTCCACTACAACGCGACGGTCGGCCACGACAGCGTGTTCGGCGCGCGGGTGACGGTCTATCCGGGCGGCAACGTCTCGGGCGCGGTGCTGCTCGCCGACGGCGCCACCGTCGGCAGCAACGCCGTGGTGCTGCAGGGGCGCCGGATCGGCGCCGACGCCTTCGTCGGCGCGGGCGCCGTGGTGACCAGGGACGTCCCGGCCGGTGAGGTGGTGGTCGGCTCCCCGGCCCGGCCGCTGCGCGGATAGCGGCCGGGACGCCGGCCGTCCGGGTTCCCCGCCGACCCGCCCGGGTGGTGCCCGCCGAGCCGGCGGACGGCGGCCCGCACGGGCGGCCGTCCGCGGGCGGCAGGCTCCCCTGCGCGCGGGCAACGCCCTGGTAGGGGCCCGGCGGTGGACTCCCCGGGTGCCTGCCGCGGTGCCGGATAGGGTGCGGGGCATGGCTATCCCCGCGTTCCTCGCCGAACTCCGCGCCGTGGTCGGCACCCGCCCGCTCTGGCTCAGTGCCGCCGTCTCGGTCGTCTTCGACGACGACGACCGGGTGCTGCTGATCCAGCGGGCCGACGACGGCCGCTGGGCCCTGCCCGGCGGCATCCTCGACCCCGGCGAGCAGCCCGCCGACGGCGCGGCGCGCGAGTGCCTGGAGGAGACCGGGGTGGTGGTCGTCCCCGAGGTGCTCGCCGGGGTCGATGTCTCGCCCGAAGTCCGCTACCCCAACGGCGACGTGACCCAGTACCTGGTCCTGGTCTTCCGCTGTCGCCCGGTGGGCGGTGAGGCCCGGGTCAACGACGACGAGTCGCTCGCGGTCGGCTGGTTCGCGCTCGACGCGCTGCCGCCGATGGTCGAGGCGGAGCACCGGGCGCTGCGCCAGGCCCGGGAGGGCCGGGGAGCGGCGTCCTTCCTGTGGGAGGGCGGGGAGCGTCCGTGACCGGCCCGATGGCCGATGTCCCCCTGCTGGACGGGCCGGTGGAGGTCCGCGGGGCCCTGCACCTGGAGCGCACCGGGTACGGCCTGCGGCCCTGGCGGCTGCCGGCCTGGACGGCCGCGCAGTTCCCGGACGAGGCGCTGCGCCGGGTGGCCCAGATGCCCTCCGGGGTCCGGCTGGCCTTCCGGACCGCGGCGACGGTGCTCGCACTCGCCCTCCGGACGCCGGCCGATCCCGTCCACCCCGGCGCGGTCGAGCTGGCGCTGGACGGCGTGCGGACCGACCGGGCCGCCCTGGTCGGCTCCGGCGGCCCGCCGCCGTCCGGGATCTTCCGGACGGCGGCGGGCGCCGCTGCCTTCGCCGAGGGCCGAGCGCCTGGGGCCGAGC
>NZ_JBEPAA010000052.1:0-56878 GCF_040298365.1 Kitasatospora sp. NPDC001603 | reverse complement strand
GACCGAGGTGGACGCGCTGACCCTGAGCCAGCGCTCCGCCGGCGCGGGGCGCTGGCTGGTGACCGTGCGGCACCGGGACGGCCGGGCCATCAGTGACCGCCCGCGTCGACCACCTCGATGTCCTCGATGTTCTGCTCGATGGCCTCGGCCGGCAGCGCGACCCGGATCGCCCAGAAGTAGACGCCGAGGGCGAAGACGGCGACCACGCCCATGTCCCACCACATCGGGATGTTGCCGCGGCCCTCGCCGAAGCCGCCCTGCCAGGAGATCAGGCCGAGGCCCACCAGGTAGACCGGCAGCCACTGGGCGGCCCGCCAGTCCAGGCGCGGGGCGTTCGGCAGGCCCTTGCGGATCGCGTAGGCGGCGTAGCTGCCGAGCAGCACGTAGCCGAGGACGATCGCGATGCCCAGGCGGGACAGGGTGTGCCAGCCGGCCCAGTAGATGATCAGGCTGGCGACCACGAAGGCCAGCGGCGAGATCACGCCGCCGAGCGGCAGCCGGTACGAGCGCTCACGGGTGGGCAGGCGGCGGCGCAGCGCGCCGAAGGCCAGCGGGGCGCCGGCGTACATCAGCACGCTGGCGGAGGTGATGAAGCCGACCAGCTCCTGCCAGCTCGGGAAGGGCAGGAAGCAGACGACGCCGGTGACGAAGGAGAGGATCAGGCCGAACCACGGCACGCCCCGGCTGTCCAACTGCTCGAACTTCTGCGGCGCGTAGCCGTTCTTGCTCAGGCCGTAGGAGATGCGGGAGGTGGAGGTGGTGTAGATCAGGCCGGTGCCGCCGGGGGAGACGATGGCGTCGAAGTAGAGCACCCAGGCCAGCCAGCCGAGGCCGACCAGGGTGGCGAGGCCGGCGAACGGGCCCTCGATGCCGGGGAAGTCGAGCTTGTCCCAGCCGTTGGCGAAGGAGCTGAGCGGCAGCGCGCCGATGAAGACGACCTGGAGCAGGACGTAGATCAGGGTGCCGATGGCGACCGAGCCGAGCACCGCGCGGGGGATGTCGCGCTTGGGGTTGCGGCTCTCGCCGGAGATCTGGATCGCCTGCTCGAAGCCCAGCAGCGCGAAGATGATGCCGCTGGAGCTGATCGCGGCCAGCACGCCCTTGATGCCGAACGGGGCGAAGCCGTGCGAGGTGAAGTTCGAACCGTGGAAGTTGGTCAGCGCGAGCACGAAGATCGTCAGCAGCGGGACGAAGATCTTCAGCCAGGTGGCGATCGAGTTGGTGTGGGCCAGCACCCGCACACCGAGGAAGTTGACCGCGACGAAGACGCCCATCAGCAGGACGGCGACGATGAAGCCGCTGGTGGTGAGGGTGCCGTTGTCGTTCAGGAAGCTCTTGGCGAACTCCCAGTGCCCCGCGTACCCGATCATGGCCTCGACCTCGATCGGTGCCACGGTCGCGGCCTGCAGCCAGGAGAACCAGCCGAAGGACATGCCCGCCAGACCGCCGAAGGCGTAGTGCGGGTAGCGGGCCGTGCCGCCGGCGACCGGGAAGAGCCCGCCCAGCTCGGCGTGCACCAGGGCGAGCAGGACGATCGCGACGGCGCCGATGCCCCAGGAGACGAGCGCGGCCGGCCCGGCGACCATGACGGCGTTCTTGGCGCCGAACAGCCAGCCGGAGCCGATGATCGAACCCACCGAGGCCCACAGCAGGCCGATCAGGCCGACCTCGCGGCGGAGCGACCGATGGGTGGGTGTCCCGGAATCGGGAGAGGTGCCGGTGCTCGGCGGGGACAGCTGGTTGAGGGATGCCATGCGAAATCTCTCTGTGGTGTGGGAACCCGGCGGACGGAGCGCGGAGAGTTGCCACACAGTAGGCGTATTCATAGGCCTATGCACAGATTTCATTACTGAATGTTTACCTACTTCCCCAGACATTCCCGCTGGTAGGGGGTCATCTGTTCATGTGTGTGTTACGTGACTCGCCGGTAGGTCCAGCATTTGAGCCGGAATTGAGGTTCCGCACAAGATCCGGCAATGTGGACGGCAAATAGGGTTATAGAAATAGTGGCGGACGCATAGGGATACCGGGCGGAATCGGTGAGGTGCACTGTGGCCGGGGTCGTTCGTTCGCTACGGTATGCGCCACCACCGCGGCACAGCGTTGTGTCCGTGCGCTCGAACCCCTCCCGAGGTGCGCGCAGATGAGACTCACCCCCCACGAGCAGGAACGCCTGCTCATCCACGTGGCCGCCGAGGTGGCCCGCGCCCGCCGGGCGCGGGGGCTGCGGCTCAACCACCCCGAGACGGTCGCGCTGATCACCTCGCACGTCCTGGAGGGCGCCCGGGACGGCCGGACCGTCGCCGAGCTGATGGACTCCGGCCGCAAGGTGCTCACCCGGGACGACGTCATGGAGGGGATCGCCGAGATGATCCCGGACGTCCAGGTCGAGGCGACCTTCCCGGACGGGACCAAGCTGGTCACCGTGCACGGGCCGATCCAGTGAGCGGCGAGCGGGCGTTCCCGGGGCAGATCCTCCACGGGGAGGGCGCGATCGGCCTCAACCCCGGCCTGCCGGTCACCCGGCTGACCGTCGTCAACGCCGCCGACCGGCCCGTCCAGGTGGGCTCGCACTACCACTTCGGGGAGGCCAACCCCGGACTGGACTTCGACCGGTCCACCGCGCGCGGCCTACGGCTGAACATCCCGGCCGGCACCGCCGTCCGCTTCGAACCGGGCATCCCGGTGGAGGTCGAACTCGTCCCGATCGCCGGCCGGCGCGAGGTCCTCGGCCTGCGCGGCGCGGTCGGAGGTGCGCTCGATGACTGACCGCCCCGCCCTCTGGCTGACCCGCGAGCGCTACGCCGACCTGTACGGCCCGACCACCGGCGACCGGATCCGGCTCGGTGACACTAATCTGCTGATCGAGGTCGAGGAGGACCGCGGCCGCGGCGGCGACGAGGCCGTCTTCGGTGGCGGCAAGGTGATCCGGGAGTCGATGGGCCAGGCCCGGACCAGCCGCGCCGAGGGCGCCCCGGACACCGTCGTCACCGGCGCCGTGGTGCTCGACCACTGGGGCGTCGTCAAGGCCGACATCGGCATCCGGGACGGCCGGATCACCGCCCTCGGCAAGGCCGGCAACCCCGAGACCATGGACGGTGTCCACCCGGACCTGGTGATCGGACCGGAGACCGAGGTGATCTCCGGCAACGGCCGGATCGTCACCGCCGGCGCCGTGGACGCCCATGTCCACTTCATCTGCCCGCAGTTGGTGGACGAGGCGCTGGCCTCCGGGGTCACCACCCTGGTCGGCGGCGGCACCGGACCGGCCGAGGGCAGCAAGGCGACCACGATCACCCCGGGGGCGTGGCACCTCGGCCGGGTCTTCGCGGCACTGGACGGCCTGCCGGTCAACATCGGCCTGCTCGGCAAGGGCAACACCGTCAACCGGGCCTCGATGCACGACCAGCTGCGGGCCGGCGCGCTCGGGTTCAAGATCCACGAGGACTGGGGCGCCACGCCGGCCGCGATCGACGCCTGCCTCCGGGTCTGCGACGAGACCGGTGTCCAACTGGCCATCCACACCGACACCCTGAACGAGGCCGGCTTCGTCGGCGACACCCTCGCGGCGATCGCCGGCCGGGGCGTCCACGCCTACCACACCGAGGGTGCGGGCGGCGGCCACGCGCCGGACATCATCACCGTGGTCGGCGCCGCGAACGTGCTGCCCAGCTCCACGAACCCGACCAGGCCGCACACCGTCAACACCGTCTCCGAGCACCTCGACATGCTGATGGTCTGTCACCACCTCAGCCCGTACGTGCCGGAGGACCTCGCCTTCGCCGAGTCCCGGATCCGGCCGTCCACCATCGCCGCCGAGGACATCCTGCACGACCTCGGCGCCATCTCCATCATCAGCTCCGACTCCCAGGCCATGGGCCGGATCGGGGAGGTGGTCCTGCGCACCTGGCAGACCGCCCACGTGATGAAGGCCCGGCGCGGCCCGCTCGCCGGCGACGGCCGGGCCGACAACCACCGGGCCCGGCGCTACGTCGCCAAGTACACCATCAACCCGGCCGTCGCCCAGGGCCTGGACGGCGAGATCGGCTCGGTCGAGCCGGGCAAGCTCGCCGACCTGGTGCTCTGGTCACCCGCCTTCTTCGGGGTCAAGCCGGACCTCGTGATCAAGGGCGGCCAGATCGCCTGGGCGCAGATGGGCGACGCCAACGCGTCCATCCCGACGCCCCAGCCGATGCTGCCCCGGCCGATGTTCGGCGCCATCGGGCGCTCGGCGGCGGCCAACTCGCTCAACTTCACCGCGACGGCGGCGATCGAGGATGGCCTTCCCGAGCGGCTGGCCGAACAGCTGGGGGTCGCCAAGGCGTTCACCGCGATCCGGAACACCCGGGGGGTCACCAAGGAGCGGATGGTCAACAACAGCGCGCGGCCGGACGTCCGGGTCGAACCCGACACCTTCACCGTCACCATCGACGGGGAACTCGTCACCCCCGAACCGGCCGCCGAACTCCCGCTCGCCCAGCGGTACTTCCTCTTCTGATGGGCCTCGCCGCGCTCCTGCTGCTCGCCGACGGCCGGTTCCCCGCCGGCGGGCACGCCCACTCCGGCGGGGCCGAGGCGGCGGTCCGGTCCGGGCGGGTGCGGGACACCGAGAGCATGACGGCCTTCCTCGCCGGGCGGCTGCACACCACCGGTCTGGTGTCGGCCGCCCTGGCCGCGGCGGCCGCCGCCGGCCAGGACGCCGGCCGGCTCGACGCGGCCGCCGAGGCCCGCACCGCCTCACCCGCCCTGCGCGCCACCAGCCGCCGGCTCGGCCGACAACTGCTCCGCGCCGCCCGCGCGGCCTGGCCGCACCCCGGACTCGACCGGCTGGCCGCCGAGTTCCCGCGCGGCGCGCACCAGAGCGTCGTCCTCGGCACCGCCGCGCTGGCCGCCGGCCTCACCCCCGCCCAGGCCGCGACCGCCGCCGCGCACGAGAGCGTCAACGGCCCGGCCACCGCCTGCGTGCGGCTGCTGGGCCTGGACCCGTACGAGGTCGCGGCCGCGCTGGCCCGGCTCGCCCCCGAACTCGACACCGTGGCCGAGGCCGCCGTCACCGCCGCCCTGCGCGGGGACCCGGACGCGTTGCCCGCCGCCTCCGCCCCGCTGCTCGACGTCTACGCCGAGCAGCACCACTCCTGGAAGGTCCGCCTCTTTGCATCGTGACCACGCCGACCCCGTCGACGCCCCCGCCCGCCACACCTACACCTCCACCGCCACCGGCGGCACCCGCCGGCGCGCCCTGCGGATCGGCCTCGGCGGGCCGGTCGGCTCCGGCAAGACCGCCACCGTCGCCGCGCTCTGCCGCCTGCTGCGCGAGGAGCTGTCGCTGGCCGTCGTCACCAACGACATCTACACCACCGAGGACGCGGAGTTCCTGCTGCGCAACGCCGTCCTGCCGCCCGAGCGGATCACCGCCGTGGAGACCGGCTGCTGCCCGCACACCGCCATCCGCGACGACATCTCCGCCAACCTGGAGGCCGTCGAGGAACTGGAGGAGGCGGTCGGGCCGCTCGACCTCGTCCTAGTCGAGTCCGGCGGCGACAACCTCACCGCCACCTTCAGCCGGGGCCTGGTCGACCACCAGATCTTCGTGATCGACGTCTCCGGCGGGGACAAGATCCCGCGCAAGGGCGGCCCGGGGATCTCCACCTCGGACCTGCTGGTGATCAACAAGACCGACCTCGCCCCGCTGGTCGGCGCCGACCTCGACGTGATGGCCCGCGACGCCGCCGCCCAGCGCGGCGCGCTGCCCACCGTGTTCTCCGCGCTCACCTCGCCCGACGGCGTGGCGCCGGTCGCCGCCTGGGTCCGGGAGCGGCTGGCCGACTGGCGCACCCGGCCGTGACGGCTCCCACGGTGACGGCGCCCACGGTGACGGCTCCGGTGACGACGGCCGCGGCCGGTCCCGTCCCGGCCGACGCGCCCCGGGCCGCGCTGGTGGCCCGGGCCCGGATCCGGGCCGAACCCGACGGGCGGGGCGCGACCGCCCTGCCCGTCCTCTCCGGCGCCGGACCGCTCGCCCCACGGCGCACCCGGGACGCCGGCGGCGGAGCCCGGGTGGTGCTCGTCGGCTCGATGGCCGCGCCGCTCGGCGGAGACCGGCTGGCACTCGCGGTCGAGGTGGCCGACGGCGCGGCCCTCACCGTGACCAGCGCGGCCGCCACGATCAGCCTGCCCGGCCCCGGCCCCGCCCACTACGACGTCGAACTGACGGTGGGGGAGGGCGCCCGGCTCGACTGGTGCCCCGAGCCGGTGGTCGCCGCCGCCGGCAGCCACCTCCTGCTGCACACCCGGATCACCCTCGCCGCCGGTGCCCGGCTGCGCTACCGCGAGGAGCAGATCCTCGGCCGCCACCACGACTGGGCCCGGGCCGCCGGCCCCGGCCGGCTCACCTCCCGGCTGACCGTGCGCCGCGCCGGCCGGCTCCTGCTGGACCAGCGGACCGACCTCGGCCCCGGCGCCCCCGGCTGGGACGGTCCCGCCGTCCTCGGCGGCCACCGGGCCACCGGCCAGCTGCTCACCGTCGGCCACCCGCCGCCCGCGCCGCCGCGGTGGCCCGAGGCCGGGGACGCCGCCCTGCTCACCCTGCCCGACTCGGACGCCCGGCTGCTCATCGCCGCGGCCCCCGACGCGCTCGCCCTCCGGCGGGTGCTCGACGGGGACTGAGCGCCGGGGCCGCCGCCGCGGGGCCGCCCCGCGCGCGGCCGGCCGGGCGCTGATCCGATGCGAATGGTCGGACAAGCCCTAGCCTGGGGCGATGACCGATCGCCGGCCCGGCCGCTACCGCCCGCTCTCCCCGCTGCGCGAGCACCTGCGGGAGTCGTTCTGGTTCGCCCCGCTGGTCACCTGCGTCGCCGCGGTACTGCTCTCCGGGGTGACGGCCTGGCTGGACGAGGCCGTGGTCACCGCCAGCGTCGCCGAGACCGGCTCGGCGGACGAGCTGATGCGGTTCACCGGTGCGGCCAAGAGCGTGGTCTCCACGGTGAGTTCGGCGATGCTCACGTTCATCGGCGTGGTGTTCTCGATCTCGCTGGTCGCCCTGCAGATGGGCGCCAGCCAGTTCTCCCCGCGCGTCCTGCGGCTGTACGTCCGCAGCCGGCTCACCAAGGCCACCTTCTCGGTCTGCCTGGCCACCTTCCTGTTCGCCCTGCTCGTCCAGCTCAGCTACGACGACTCCACCGACCCGGCGAAGGTCACCTCGGTGCCGGTCTTCTCCGGCCTCGGCTCCCTCCTGCTGGTCCTGCTCAGCCTGGCGCTGTTCGTGCTCTACGTGCAGTCCACCATGCGGCTGCTGCGGGTGCCGCACGTCATCGACCGGGTCGCCAACGAGTCGGTGGCGGTGATCCTCCAGTACCGGCGGATGCCGCCCGAGCCGCAGCCGCCGGCCGTCCCGGAGGGGGCGCCCACCCTGCTCCACGAGGGGCGCTCCGGGGTGCTGCGCGACGTCAACATCGGCCGCCTGGTCCGGATCGCCCGCAAGCACGACGCGGTGCTCCATCTGGTGCCCAGGATCGGCGACTTCATCACGCCCGGCACCCCGATCGTCCGGGTGGCCGGGGCCGCCGACCGGCCGCCGCGCCCGCGGGGGATCGCCCTGGCGCTCAACGTCGGCGTCGACCGCACCATGCACCAGGACCTCAGCTTCGGGTTCCGGCAGCTGGTCGACATCGCGATCCGCGCGCTCTCGCCCGCCGTCAACGACCCGACCACCGCCGTGCAGGCGATCGACCGGATCCACCAACTGCTCGGGATGCTGGTGCACGAGAGCTTCGGGGACCTCTGCTTCCGCGACCGGGCCGGCGCCGTCCGGCTGGTCGAACCGGTGCCGGACTGGCAGTCCGTGGTCGACCTCGCGTTCACCGAGATCCGGCTCTGCGGGGCGGGCCACCCGCAGGTGACCCGCCGGCTGGCGGCCGCCCTGGACGACCTGCTGCTGATCAGCCCCGACCGGCGGCGCTCGCAACTCCTGGAGCAGCGGCGCCTGTTGGACCGTGCCGTGGTCGAGCAGCTGCCCGATCCGGAGGTCCGCGCCTTCGCCCTGCTGCCGGACCGGCAGGGCATCGGCTGAGGAGCCCCGGGGCCGGGCCGCCGCCCGACTACCCGGCCGCCACCAGGTCGGAGGGGTCGGTGTTGGCGCCGCAGAGCAGCACCGCGATCCGCTCGCCGGCCACGTCGTCCAGCTCCGTCACCGCGGCGAGCGCGGTGGCCGCCGCGTGCTCGACGGCGATCCGCCGCTCGTCCCAGAGCGCCTGCCGGGCCCGGACGATGGCGTCGTCCGGTACCAGCACGGTGCGGACGCCGTCCTGCCGGGCGGCGTGCACCGCCAGCGCGGTGGCCCGGCGGGCCCCCAGGGAGTCCGCGGCCACCGAGTCCACCGGGACGTCCACCGGGTAGCCGGCCGCGAGGGCCGCGCCCAGTGCCCGGCTCCCCGTCGGCTCCACCGCCACCACCCGCACGCCGTGCTCCCGCGCCGCGGCGGCCACCCCGGCGAACAGTCCGCCACCGCCCACCGAGACCACCACCGTGTCCAGACCGGGCAACCGGGACACGATCTCGTCCAGCACCGTCCCGGCCCCGGCCGCGATCAGCGGGTGGTCGTACGCGTGCGAGGCGAGCGCGCCGCCGTCCGCCGCGAACTCCTCGCAGGCCGCCAGCGCCTCGGCGTACTCGCGGCCCGCCAGCCGCACCTCGGCCCCGTAGGAGCGCAGCCGGGCCACCTTGACCGCGGGCGCGGTCTCCGGCAGGAACACGGTGGCCCGCACGCCGAGTTCGCGGGCCGCCCAGGCGCAGGCCAGGCCGGCGTTCCCGCCGGAGGCGATGGTCACCCCGGCGGCCGGGAGGGTGCCCGCCTCGGTGTGCGCGAGCAGGAAGTTCTGCGCCCCGCGGGCCTTGAAGCTGCCGGTGTGCTGGAGGTACTCCAGGGCCAGCCAGACCCGCCCGCCGTCGTCCCCGGGTGCCACCACCACCGGCCGCACCCGCCCCGCGATCCGCCGCCCGGCCGCCTCGACCTCGCCGTACGTCAAGTGCTCCACGCTGCTGCTCCTCCCGGTCCGGGGGTGGAAGCCGACTTCCACCGCGTCACCGCCGACGGTACGTCGCGGCGGCCCACCAGCAGAAGATCATGACCGCCCGGCGGGGGCCGCACAGGGGTCGGGGCCGGGCGGCCGCGTAGGCTGACCGCCATGCGTTCCGTGATTCTTCCGCCGCCCGCCCGCTAGCGGGCGCGCTCCACGATTCCCCGCCCGGCGGCGCCGTCGCCACCGGGCCGCTGGATGCCGCCCGCGTCGACCGCGGACGTCACCGGCCCACCATCGTGGAGAACCAACGCATGACCACTCGTTCCGCCGTGCCGCTCCGGCACGGCCTGCTGTCCATCTCGGCCGCCGCCGTCGCCTGGGGCCTGGGCGGCGCCGCCGCCGCGCTGCTGCTGCGGACCACCGGGCTCGGCCCGGTGGCCGTCTGCTTCTGGCGGTTCGCCGTCGCGGCCGGCTGCCTGGCCCTCCTCCCCGCCCGCCGGGGGCGCGCCGGTGCGCGCGGCGCGGCCCTGCTCACCGGGCTCGGGCTGGCGGTGAGCCAGTGCGCCTACTTCGGCTCGGTGCAGTACGCCGGTCTCGGCCTCGGCACCCTGGTCACCATCGGTGCGGGGCCCGTCCTGACCAGTCTCGGCGCCCACCTGCTGCTCGGTGAGCGGCTCACCGTGCGGGCCTCGGCCGCGATCGCGGTCGCGCTCGGCGGGCTGGTCCTGCTGGTCGCCGCCCCGGCGGCCGGCCCGCGGCCGGTGCTCGGCGTCGCACTCGCCGTCCTGGCGGGCGCCGGGCAGAGCGGCCTCACCCTCTGGGCCCGCGGCGGCGGTTCGGCCCGGGCGGACGTCGGCGCCTTCACCACCGGCATGCTCTGCCTGCTGCCCCTGGCCGCGGCCGACGGGGTGCTGCCGACCGCAGGCGGTCCGGCGCTGACGGCGGGCGCGCTGCTCTTCCTGGGGACCGTCCCCACGCTGCTCGCCTACCGCTGGTACTTCACCGGTCTGACGGCCGTCCCCGGGGCGACGGCCGCCGTGCTGGTGCTGCTGGAGCCGGCGACCGCCGCGCTGCTCGCCACCGTCTGCTTCGGCGAGCCGGTGACCCCGGCCCTGCTGGCGGGCTCCGTTCTGCTGCTGGCCGCGATCGCGCTGCTCACCCGGGAGAGCGGCTGACCGCTAGGGCCACCCGCGCCCCGCCCGGTCGACGGGGGGCGCGGGCGGCCCTACGGCACCGGCCGCAGCGTCGGCGGAGCAGGTGTCAGGGCGCGCAGCACGAGGTCGACCTGGACCCGCACCGCGCCGGCCCGGAGCAGCGCGGTGGAGACCGCGCGCAACTCCTGGGGGCCGCCGCAGACGAGCCGCAGTTCGAGGTCGGCGCCGCCGGCCAGCGCGAACCCGCTCCGGATGGCCGGGAACTCGGCGGCGAGCCGGTCGAAGTCGAGCGGTACGGGGCCGAAGCGGACCCGGACCAGGGCGTGCAGGGGCCGCCCGCCGCCGGGGTGCGGGGTTCCCCCGGGCCGGGCCGCCGGCCCGGGGGAGCGCTGTCCCGGGCCGGCGGCCCGCCGGTCCGGTTCGGGCGACCGGGCGCCGGGGACGAGCCGGAGCGTCGTCACCGGTGCTGGAGCTCGGTCCGGACAGCCGCCGCGGTGGGGCCGGTGGGCCCGGCGGGCGTGCTGGCCGCGCCCTCCCGGGCGGGCCTGGCGACGGGCGGTGCCACCAGCCGTGGATCCAGGACCAGGGCGTCCACGCCGAGCGGCGCGGCGAGCGCCCGCAGCGCGGGCTCGGCGAGTTCGGTGCACGCCTGTTCCGGTCCGAGGAGCGCGGTCAGCGCCTCGGTGGTGGCGAAGCCCACCGCGCAGCGACGGCCGTCGCGCAGGCGGAAGAGCCGGAGGGCGGTGGTGGATCCGGTGACGGTGACCGGGACGTGCCAGACGACGGGGGCCATGCGGTGCTCCCAAGGAGTGGTGGGGCCTGCGGGAACTGCTCACTCCGACGCTAGGGCGGCGGCGGGCCGTCGGTCGCTCCCCTGACGCGGCGTTGACCGAATGCGGTGCTGTGTTGACGGAGTCCTGACGGTCCCCGGACTTCCCCCCGATCATGCCTTCCCTTTCCTTCCCTATCCGCCCGACCGTCGTGGTAGTTTGCGTAATGATAAGGAAGATCAAGGAAGTGAGGCCTGGTGGCGCCCTACTACTCGGTGGAACAGGTGGCCGAACTGCTGGACCTGCACGTGCGCACGGTGCGCGGCTACGTCCGGGACGGCCGCCTCCGGGCGACCAGGATCGGCAAGCAGTACCGGATCACCGCCCAGGACCTCGCGGAGTTCACCGGTGCCCAGGCGCCCGCGCCGGCCGAGGAGCGGCGCCACGCCGAGGCCTCGACCATCGTGCAGATCGACGCGATCGGGACGGTGGAGGCCGCCCGGCTGGCCAACACCCTGATGGCGGCCGTCGCGGGCCCGCGCGAGGACGGACCGCTGCGGGTCCAGACCCTGCACGACGAGCAGCGCTCGACGCTCAAGGTGGTCATCCTCGGGGGTCTGGCCGACACGGCCGAGCTGCTCGTCATCGTCAACGCACTGATCGGGGAGAACGCCGATGTCTGAGTCCGCCGTCACCGTCCTGCGCCTGCCCGCCGACGGCCCGCCGGTGCGCGACGAACGGGATGCCACCGATCTGATCGGTGACGCGTTCGCGGCCGGCGCGGCCTGGGTCGTGGTGCCCGCCGAGCGCTTCGAGGAGGACTTCTTCCGCCTCGGCACCCGGATCGCGGGCGGGATCGTGCAGAAGTTCGCCACCTACCGGCTCGGACTGGCCGTCATCGGTGACATCTCCCGCCACACCGACGGCAGTGGCCCGCTGCGGGACTTCGTCCGGGAGAGCAACCGGGGCGGCCAGCTCTGGTTCCTCGCCGACGAGGCCGAGTTCGACGCCCGGCTCGCCGCGCACCGGTGAGGCCGCCGGCGGGGGGTTCCGCGGGCCCGCGCCCCGCTGCTCCGCTTGCCCGGCGCCCGCCCCGGGACGACGGTGGAGCTGACCGCCGCCGGCCCGCCCGGGCGCGGGAGCGCACTCCGGTGCGGGGGGAGGTGGAGCGAAGGGGCGAACACGAGATATCTTGACATCAAGACGTTGGAGACGTGAAGCGGAGTACCGATGACTGACTCGACCATCATCTATACGCACACCGACGAGGCGCCGGCCCTGGCAACGTACTCGTTCCTGCCTGTGGTGCAGGCTTACGCCTCGACGGCGGGTGTGCGGGTGGAGACTCGCGACATCTCCCTCGCCGGGCGGATCATCGCGAGCTTCCCGGAGCGTCTGGAGGAGGGCCAGCGGATCGAGGACGCCCTCGCCGAGCTGGGCGAACTCGCCAAGACCCCGAGCGCCAACATCATCAAGCTGCCGAACATCTCGGCCTCCATCCCGCAGCTGAAGGCGGCGGTCGCCGAGCTCCAGGCGCAGGGCTACGCGCTGCCGGACTACCCGGACGACCCGCAGACGGACGAGGACAAGGACGTCCGGGCCCGCTACGACAAGGTCAAGGGCAGCGCGGTCAACCCCGTCCTGCGCGAGGGCAACTCCGACCGCCGTGCCCCCGCGTCGGTCAAGAACTACGCCAAGACGCACCCGCACCGCATGGGCGCCTGGTCGGCCGACTCCAAGACCAACGTCGCGACCATGGGCGCGAACGACTTCCGGTCCACCGAGAAGTCCGTGGTGGTCCCCTCGGCCGGCTCGCTGCGCATCGAGCTGGTCGCCGAGGACGGCACCACCACCGTGCTGCGTCCGTCCGTCCCGGTCCTGGCCGGCGAGGTCGTCGACGCCTCGGTGCTGCACGTCGCCGCGCTGCACGAGTTCCTGGCGGCCCAGGTCGCCCGCGCCAAGAGCGAGGGCGTGCTGTTCTCGGTGCACCTCAAGGCCACCATGATGAAGGTCTCCGACCCGATCATCTTCGGCCACGTGGTCCGCGCCTTCTTCCCGAACACCTTCGCCAAGTACGGCGAGGCGCTGGCCGCGGCCGGTCTGAACCCGAACAACGGCCTCGGCGGCATCCTGGGCGGCCTCGAGAAGCTGGAGAACGGCGCCGAGATCAAGGCCTCCTTCGAGGCGGAGCTGGCCGAGGGCCCGGCCCTGGCCATGGTCGACTCCGACAAGGGCATCACCAACCTGCACGTGCCGAGCGACGTCATCGTCGACGCCTCGATGCCGGCCATGATCCGCACCTCCGGCCATATGTGGGGCCCGGACGGCAACGAGGCCGACACCCTGGCCGTGCTGCCGGACAGCAGCTACTCCGGCGTGTACCAGGCCGTCATCGACGACTGCCGCGCCCACGGCGCCCTCGACCCGGCCACCATCGGCTCGGTGCCGAACGTCGGCCTGATGGCCCAGGCGGCCGAGGAGTACGGCAGCCACGACAAGACCTTCGAGATCGCCGCCGCCGGCACCGTCCGGCTCGTCGACGACGAGGGCAACGTCGTGCTGGAGCAGGCCGTCGAGGCCGGCGACATCTTCCGCGCCTGCCAGACCAAGGACCTGCCGATCCAGGACTGGGTCAAGCTGGCCGTCACCCGTGCCCGCGCCACCGGCGACCCGGCCGTCTTCTGGCTGGACGAGAACCGCGCGCACGACGCCGTGCTGATCGAGAAGGTCAAGACCTACCTGCCGGAGCACGACACGGCCGGTCTGCAGATCGAGATCAAGACCCCGGTCGAGGCCACCAAGTTCTCGCTGGAGCGCATCCGCCGCGGCGAGAACACCATCTCGGTCACCGGCAACGTGCTGCGCGACTACCTCACCGACCTCTTCCCGATCCTGGAGCTGGGCACCAGCGCCAAGATGCTGTCGGTCGTCCCGCTGATGAACGGCGGCGGCCTCTTCGAGACCGGCGCCGGCGGCTCCGCCCCGAAGCACGTCCAGCAGCTGGTCAAGGAGGACTACCTGCGCTGGGACAGCCTGGGCGAGTTCTTCGCGCTGGCCGCCAGCTTCGAGCACCTGGCCCAGACCACCGACAACGCCCGCGCCCAGGTGCTGGCCGACACGCTGGACCGCGCCACCGGCACCTTCCTCAACGAGGACAAGTCGCCGAGCCGTCGCCTCGGCGGCATCGACAACCGCGGCAGCCACTTCTACCTGGCCCTGTACTGGGCCCAGGAGCTGGCCGGGCAGACCGCCGACGCCGAGCTGGCCCAGGCGTTCGCCGGTCTGGCCGAGGCGCTGGCCGGGCAGGAGCAGGTCATCGTCGAGGAGCTCATCGCGGTGCAGGGCTCGCCGGTCGACATCGGCGGCTACTACCAGCCCGACCCGGCCAAGGCCGCGGCCGTGATGCGTCCCTCGAAGACCTTCAACGAGGCGCTCGCCAACCTCGGCTGATCCCAGCCGGGCGGAGTCGGCACCAAGCCGGCACCGAGCCGTACCGGGAGGCCCCCGGGTCCGTTCGCGGACCCGGGGGCCTCTCCGCGTCCGGCGGGGCGGGCGGCCGGGCGGCTCACCACCGCCAGCCCACCACCGCCCCCGCCGTCGCGAGCAGCAGCACGGCGACGGCGTTCGCCCGGGGGTACATCAGGCCCGTCGCGACCACCTCGCGCAGGACGGCGCTGGGCCAGTAGTACCCGGCCGTCGGCGCGCCGACGACCTGCCCCGGCACCCCGGCCCGGCGGGTGGTCACGGCGGAGCGCAGCACGTGGAAGCTGCTGGTCACCACGGTGCAGTGGTAGCCGGGCCGTTCGCGCTCCATCAGCTCGCGGCTGAAGGCGAGGTTCTCGGTGGTGCTGGTGGCCTTCTCCTCCAGCCGGATCCGCTCCCGCGGGCAGCCGGCGGCGACCAGGTGGTCCGCCATCGCCGAGGCCTCGGTGCAGCTCTCGTCCGGGCCCTTGCCGCCGGTCACCAGCATCAGCGGCGCGTGTCCGGCGGCCTCCTCGGCGCGGTAGAGCGCCATCGCGCGGTCCAGCCGGGCGGCCAGCAGCGGCGGCACCTCGCAGCCGTTCAGCCCGGCGCCCAGCACCACCAGGTAGTCGGCGCCGGGCCGGGGGGCGAGGCGCCGGTACAGCAGGGTGTACCCGAGGAAGCAGAGCAGCAGGAAGGCGCCGTAGCCGCCGAGCAGGACGGCGGCGCCGGCCGCCGCGCGCAGCGCCCGGACGCTGAGGTAGGTGGCCGAGAGCAGCAGCCCGAGCAGGGCGAGCAGGGCGGCGCCGGCGAGCAGGGACAGCAGGCTGGCCGGCCGGGTGCCCTCCCGCCGGACCATGGTGACCCCGTTGGCCACCAGCAGGGCGGCCGCGACCAGGCCGCTCAGCCAGACCGCGCCGGCCACCCCGGCGGTGACGGCGCTCGCGGCCGACGAGGAGAAGTGGCCGACCGCGCTCACCGTGCCGAGCGCCGCGCAGACGCCGATCAGGCCGATCAGCACCCCGTTGCCCAACCGTCTCGGTTCCTGGATCCGGGAGAGCAGGACCACGGCGAGCAGGGCGGCCATCAGAAGCGCTTGCATGCCCGGATCCTAGGCGGTGTCGGCAAGGTCGCGGCGTCGCGGGCCCGGCGGGACACTGCCAACACCCCCCAGGCGCACACGCGCGGGCGCCGCCGCCCGCCGGGCTGGTCCCGGCGTGCGACGGCGCGGGTGATGGGGCGGGTAGGGGCCGGAGGCGGGCTCACCCCTCCTCGTGCGGGCGGGCGTGGCGGGGCAGCAGGAAGGCCACCAGGAAGGCCAGCGCGAGCAGGCCCGCGCTGAGGCCGAAGGTCCAGTCGGCCGCGTGCCGGAAGCCCTCCGGACCGGCCCAGCCGAAGAACGCGGTGCCGAGCAGGGCGACCCCGATCGAGCCGCCGAGCTGCTGCTGCGCGTTGAGCACGCCGGAGGCCGAGCCGGTCTCGGCGTCCTCCACACCGGCCAGGGCGATGTCGAAGAACGGCGCCATGATCAGGCCGAGTCCGAATCCGGTGACCAGCAGCGCGGGGATCAGCGCCCAGCTGGTCAGGCCGCCGGCCCAGTGCTCCACCGAGACCCAGAGCCCGAGCGCGCCGGTGGCGGCGACCGCCATCCCGGCGTGCAGCACCCGGCGGCCGTAGCGGGGGCCGAGGACGCCGCCGGAGAGCACGGCGCCGGCCACGATCCCGAGCGAGAGCGGGATCATGCTCAGGCCGGAGTGCAGCGACGTCCAGCCGAGGCCGAGCTGGAGGTAGAGGGTGAAGGTCAGCAGCAGGCCGGAGAGCGCGGCGAAGAAGACCAGGCCGGTGGCGAGCGCCGAGGTGAAGGCCCGCTTGGCGAACAGCGAGGGCTCGATCAGCGGGGTGCCCCCGCGCCGCAGCACGCTGCGCTGGTGGAGGGCGAAGAGCCGGAGCACCGGCAGCGAGGCGGCCATGGCCAGGTACGTCCAGAGCGGCCAGCCCAGCTCGCGGCCCTGGACCAGCGGGTAGACCAGCAGCAGGACGGCGGTGCTGAGCAGCAGCACGCCCACCGGGTCGAGCCGGCCGGCGCCCTCCGCCCGGGTGGTCCGGTTGGCGGGCAGGATCCTGACGGCGGCCACCACGGCGAGCAGCCCGAGCGGCAGGTTGATCAGGAAGACCATCCGCCAGCCGGTGCCGAACCAGTCGGCGTCGGTGAGGTAGCCGCCGAGGGTGGGGCCGAGGACGGAGGAGAGCCCGAGGATCGGCCCGAACAGCCCGAAGGCGGCGCCGATCTCCTTGGGCGGGAACATCGCCTTGATCAGGCCGAGCCCCTGCGGGATCAGCAGTGCGGCGAACAGGCCCTGGACGGTCCGGGCGGCGATCAGGGTGCCCGCGCCGGTGGCGGCAGCGCAGAGCACGGAGGCGAGCGTGAAGCCGGCCGCGCCGAGGACGAACAGGCGCTTGCGGCCGAAGAGGTCGCCGAGCCGGCCGCCGGTGATCAGCAGCACGGCGAAGGCGAGCGTGTAGGAGGCGGAGATCCACTGGATCTGCGCGTCGCCCCCGCCGAAGTCGCGCTGGATGGCGGGGGAGGCCACGCCGACGATCGTGGTGTCGAGGAGGTCCATCACCTCGGCGGCCAGGATCACGGCGAGGGCGGCCCAGCGCAGCCGGTATCCGGCCGGTTCGGGCTCGGCCGCGGTGGCGGCCGGGGGCGGGGCGGTCTGACTGGTCATGAGGGGGCTCTCCGGGATCCGGGACTGGGGGCTGGGACTGGAGGCTGGGGCGAACTCTGTTCGCCTCGACGAACACTGTTTTCTTCGACGAACAGTGTTTTCCCATGGAACGGTGTTCGTGTCAAGTACGCTGGGACTCGTCGCCGACCACGAAGGAGCCCCGATGACCAGTGCCGCCCCGCGTCCGAGCCGGCCAGCGCACTGGCAGGAGAAGGAGAAGGCGCCGGCCAGGCGCCAGCCGCTGAGTCGCGAGCGGATCGTCGAGGCGGCGCTGCGGATCGTCGACACCGAGGGCATGGACGCGCTGAGCATGCGACGGGTCGGCCAGGAGCTCGACACGGGGGCCGCGAGCCTCTACGCCCACATCGGCGGCAAGGAGGAGCTGGTCGAGCAGGTCCTCGACATGGCCTACTCCGAGATCGAACTCGAGGAGCCCGACGCGGCCGACTGGCAGGAGCAGATCAAGCGGCTGATGCGCCGCTCCCGGGACGCCCTGCTGGCGCACCGGGACCTCGCCCGGGCGGCGGTGGTGGCCAATGTGCCCACCACGCCGCACGCCATGGACATCGCCGAGGCCATGCTCGGCATCCTGCGCGCGGGCGGCCTCGACGAGCAGACCGCCGCGTACGGGGTCGACGTGCTCGGGCTCTACACCACGGCGACCACCTACGAGGTGTCCACGCGTGGGGGCGGGAACTCCCAGGACTACACCGACCAGGTGCGGGAGTACTTCGGCACCATCCCCGCCGACCGCTATCCGATGATCACCTCGATGGCGGCGGCGCTCACCCGCAACGTCGGTGACGAGCGGTTCGAGTTCGGTCTGGACATTCTGGTGGCCGGCCTCGCCCGCCAGAACGGCTGGAAGGCCTGAGCCGCCGGGGAGCCGGCGGCCGGGGACGACGAAGCCCCCGCCGGTGGGGCGGGGGCTTCGTCACGGTGTCGGGGGCGGTGCCGGCGCGGCCGGTCAGCCCGCGTCGGCCGCCGGTGCCGGGGCGGCCCGCTGGCCGCGCTTGTCCAGCGAGGCCAGGTAGGCGTTGTACGCGGCCAGCTCGGCGTCGCCGCTGCGGTCCTCGGCGCGGTCGCGGCGGCGGGACACCCGCTGCTCGGACCGCATCCACTGGTAGACCAGCGCGATCAGCACGATCGCGGTCGGGATCTCGCCGAACGCCCAGGTGATGCCACCGGCCAGCTTCTGGTCGTCCAGCAGCTTCGTCCCCGGAGGCGCTCCCTCCTCGGTGAAGGTGGTCACCAGCGGGTGGCTGGCCATCATCACCGCGACCCCGAAGAAGGCGTGGAACGGCATCCCCATGAACAGCTCGATGATCCGCATCACGTGGCCGGGCCGGTGTGGGCCCGGGTCCACGCCCATGATCGGCCAGAAGAACGCCAGTCCGGCGGCGAGGAAGTGCACCATCATGAAGATGTGCCCGAGCCGGTACTGCATGAGGAAGTCGAACAGCGGGGTGAAGTAGACCCCGTAGAGGCTCGCGATGAACAGCGGGATGGTGAAGCCCGGGTGCGAGACGACCTTGACGTAGGTGCTGTGCAGCAGGGCCACCAGCAGCTCGCGCGGCCCGCGCGGCCGGCCCTTGCCGGCCGGGCGCAGCGCCCGCAGCGCCAGCGTGATGGGCGCGCCGAGCAGCAGCAGGATCGGCGACAGCATCGAGAGCACCATGTGCTGCATCATGTGCGCGCTGAAGAGCACCATGCCGTAGTCGTTCAGGCCGGTGCAGGTGACCAGGATCACCGAGCCGATGCCCGCCGCCCAGCCGACCGACCGGCCGATCGGCCAGCGGTCGCCGCGCCGGTACAGCCGGACGACGCCGGCGCCGTACAGCGCCAGGCCGGCCAGGCTGCCGATCAGGAAGACCCAGTCGGGGGACCAGGTCATGACGTTGGAGAGGGAGAAGGGGCCCAGCTCGGTCATTCCGCCGTGGTGGTGCATCCCTGACATTCCGTCGCCCATCGGCGGGTCCCGCTTTCCCTCGTCACGACCCTGGGTGGGTCCGGTTCGCCCGTTTTGCTTGCCTCCACAGCCTAGGCGGGCCTTACTCCGCCGCTTCCCCCGCCCCCCGTCCGCGGGGCGGCGGCGCGGGAAGGGGCGGCGCGCCGGTCGCCGACCGCGCGCCGCCCCTTCCGTCCGTCCGGGCGGGCGTCAGGACCCGCTGTTCCCCTTCAGGCAGTACCCCTTGTCCGCGTGCTCCTTCAGGTAGCCCGCCGTGATCAGGCCGCTCACGTCGAAGGTCGGCAGGGCCGGGTCGTTCGGCTTGAGGTCCGGGTCGAGCCACTGCTGGAGGCCGTTGCCGGGCTGCGAGAAGGCGCCCGCGATGTGGCCCTGCTGGACCTTGAACCCCTTCAGCACCTCGAAGCAGTGGTAGTTGGCCTCGCCCCCGTTGAGGGAGTCCGGCGGGAGGGCGCGCTCGGCGAACCGCGTGCCGCCGGGGGCCAGGAACCTGCCGCGGTCGTTGCTGCCGAAGCGGTCGAGCTTCTTGCCCGTCGCCAGGGTCACCTCGGTCATGTCGAGGTTGCCGCCGTTGTCGGTGAAGCCGTTGTGGTCCGGGTACTTCCAGCCCCGCCAGTCCCGGTACCAGTCCAGGAACCGGGCCGGTGTCACCCCGCCCAGCCGGTCGTAGTCCTTCAGCAGCGCCTTCAGCACCGGGCTCGTCGGCAGGGTGACCGGGCCGAGCTCCCGCCGGGTGCAGAGGTACTGGTCCGCGCCGGTGTCGTAGACCTTCGGGACGCCTTCGCACTCGTTGATCGGTACCCGCTGGGAGGGGGACGACTGCGCGACGGCGGTGCCGGTGGCGGCCAGGCCGGTCAGGGGGAGCGCGACCGCCATGGTGAAGGCGGCGAGAGCGGGACTGCGCATGCGTGGTTCCGTTCGGGAGGGGGGAGTGGGGCGCCTCGGTCACCCCGCCCGCCCGGCGGGCCTGGTAGCCGAGAGCACGCGCACAGTTACCCACGGCGACACGGTTGGTGCACGGATGACCCACGCGCACGGCCTGCCGCCCACCCGTTCGGCCCAGGGCGCGTGCGGTGGAGGCCTGTTCGGGGGTTCGGCGGGCCGCTCGCCTCGGACCGCCGGACGGTCCCGGCGACGCGCCGCGTCGGGTGCGGCGGCGCGGGGGAACGCCGAGGACCCGTCGCCGCGGGCGGTGACGGGTCCTCGGCGGAGGGGCTCCGGTTCCACCGGGTCGCCCCGGCCTCGTGTCAGAGGCCCTGCCAGGCGGGCTTGGCGGCGTAGGTGTCGCGGAAGTAGTCGGCGAGCTTGAGGCCGGAGGCGGCCGCCTCGTCGACGACGACGGTGGCGTGCGGGTGCAGCTGCAGGGCCGAGGCGGGCACCATCGCGGACAGCGGGCCCTCCACCGCGAGGGCGACGGCCTCGGCCTTGGCCTCACCGGTGGCGAGCAGCACCAGGTGGCGGGCCTCCAGGATGGTGCCGATGCCCTGGGTGAGCACGTGGTGCGGGACTTCGTCGAGGCTGTCGAAGAACCGGGCGTTGTCCTCGCGGGTCTGCCGGGTCAGCGTCTTGATGCGGGTGCGCGAGGCGAGCGAGGAGCACGGCTCGTTGAAGCCGATGTGGCCGTCGGTGCCGATGCCGAGCAGCTGGAGGTCGACCCCGCCGGCCTCGGCGAGCGCGCGGTCGTACGCCGCCGCGGCCGCGGCGATGTCCGGCGCGTTGCCGTCCGGCCCGAGGAAGGACGCCTCGGTCAGGCCGAGCGGCCCGACGACCTCGCGCAGGACCACCGAGCGGTACGACTCGGGGTGGCCGGCCGGGAGGCCGACGTACTCGTCCAGCTGGCAGACGCGTGCGCGGGAGGCGTCCAGGGTCCCGGCCTGCACGCGGGCGGCCAGTGCCTGGTAGATCGGCGTCGGGGTGGAGCCGGTTGCCACCCCGAGCAGGGCGTCGGGCTTGTCGGTCAGCAGATCGGCGATCGCCGCGGCGATGAGGCTGCCTCCGGCGGCAGCGTCGGGCACGATCACGATTTCCATACGGATAGCCATTTCTGGAGAGCGACGTAGAGGTCTAGACCACATTCTGCCGCGAATTCCTCCCCCAGGTCCATTCCGTTCCCCCGGGCGTCCCGGAGGGTGGTCGGCCCCGCCCCGGACGGGGCGGGGCCGGGCGGTGGGCGGGCCCCTCGGCGGGTGGCCCCGGAGCACACCGGCGACGTCGCCCCGTACGTGCACCAGGGTCATGTCGTCGGCTGCGACGCGTTCAGGACCCAGGCCGACGCGTAGGCCGTCCGGCGGGCGGACACGCTCGACCCGAACGCACCCGACCGGGACGGCGACGGGCTCGCGTGCCCGGACCTCCCCGGGCCGAAGGACCGCAAGCCGGGTCCCCACCGGGTCCCCCCGGGGTCAGTTCCTCGGTACCAGGGTGTTCTCGCTGCGCCGGCCGGCTTCGAAGTCGTCGACGTTGCGGACCGTCGCGCCGATGATCTGGCCGACGGCGGTGTGCGTGAAGTAGGCCTGGTGGGAGGTGATCAGGACCTGCGGGAAGGTGACCAGCCGGGCGAGCGTGTCGTCGCTGACGCCCTCGACCGAGCGGTCGTAGAAGAAGACGCCGGTCTCCTCCTCGTAGACGTCCAGACCGACGCCGGACAGCCGGCCGGCGCGCAGCGTCTCGACCAGGGCGGTGGTGTCGACGAGGCCGCCGCGGCTGGAGTTGATCAGGATCGCGTCGTCCTTCATCAGGGCGAGCGCCCCGCCGTCGATCACGTGGTGGGTGCTCGGGACCAGCGGGACGTGCAGGCTGATCAGGTCGCTGCGGGCGAGCAGTTCGGCGCGGTCCACGTAGGTCATGCCGAGCGCGGTGCACGCGGGGTTCTCCGCGATGTCCCAGCCGAGCAGCTCGGTGCCGAAGCCGTGGGCGATCCGGGCGAAGCACTCGCCGATCTTGCCGGTGCCGAGCACGCCGATCGTCATCCCGTGGATGTCGCGGCCGAGCAGGCCGTCCAGCCGGAAGTCGAACTCGCGGGAGCGGTTGGTGGCCCGGGTGAGCCGCCGGTTCACCGCGAGCGCCAGCGCCCAGGCGTGCTCGGCGACGGCGTACGGGCTGTAGTACGAGACCCGGGCGACGGTGAGGCCGAGCTCGGCGGCGGCGTCCAGGTCGATGTTGTTGAAGCCGGTGGAGCGCTGCGCGATCAGCTCGGTGCCGCCGGCGGCGAGCAGGCCGAGCGTCCGGGCGTCCAGGACGTCGTTGACGCTGCTGCTGACCGCGCGGTACCCGGCCGCCAGCGGGGCGGTGTCGCGGTCGAGGAAGACCGCCAGGCTGCGCAGCGCGTGGCGCTCGGCGAAGGCCTGCTCCAGCAGGGGCCGCTCATCTTGTTGGACGCCGTAGGCGAGGATCTCCATCCCGTCACGCTACCGAGCCGTCCCGCTCCGACGCCCCCGACGCGTCGGGGGCGTCGCGCCCACCGGACGCACCGACAGTTGTGGCCGGTGGCGCCGGGGTTCGGCCACCGGCGGCCGGAGGGAGGCCGTCCCATCGCGCCATCCTGGCCGGGTGGTGCCGGTCACCGGGGAAGGGTCGGGGGCGAAGGATTTTCGGTGCGGGATCTGCACAGCGTGAAGATCGATCCGGGTCTGACGATCATTCAGTGGAGAAACGGGAGATCTTCCTGGGGCGTCCGAGGCGTGGGCAGCCGGGGGATGGCTGAATCCGCGCCAACCGTACGTACCCCCGCCGATCGGCAGTTCACTAGGTCGAGTTGCCCTGCGAGCATCGAAACAGCGAGCACGATCATGAAATCGCCTCGCATTAACGTTTCTGCAAGCTTTTCTGAACGGCTCCCCAACACCAGACGGGGCGCCCAAGGGGGGTACCACCATGTCCGAAGACACCCATGCCTCGGAGCTGACCCGGCGGCGGATGCTGCAGGGGGCCGCCGTGGCCCTGACCGCGGCCGCCGGCACCGTCGTGCTCGGCGTCGCCGGTCCGACCAGCAAGTCGGCGACGGCGGCCGACCCGGGGGCGTCCGACACCTTCGACGAGGTCTTCCAGGGCCGTCGCATCCAGGGCCGCCCGGTCACCGACGGCAGCAGCCACCACCACGGCGGCGCCGGCTACTCGGTGCGGATCGACGGCGACGAGCTGCACATGATGCGCAACGCGGACGGCACCTGGATCAGCGTCGTCAACCACTACCAGACCTTCGCCACGCCGCGCGCGCTCGCCCGCGCGGCCGTCAGCGAGCTGCAGGGCGCCACGCTCGTGCCGATCGCGACGGTCTGAGCACCGAGTCCGAACACCCGGACCAGGAACACCACTTCACACCCAAGGGGGGACTCATGGCAGTCCGCAAGAACCAGGCGACCCTGACGGCCCAGGAGAAGCGCGCCTTCGTCAACGCCGTGCTCGAACTCAAGCGCAGCGGCGGTTACGACTCCTTCGTCACGACCCACAACAACTTCATCATCAGCGACACCGACAACGGCGAGCGGGTCGGCCACCGTTCGCCGTCCTTCCTGCCCTGGCACCGGCGCTTCCTGCTCCAGTTCGAGGAGGCCCTGCAGGCGATCGACCCGACCGTCACCCTCCCGTACTGGGACTGGACGGCGGACCGCACCACCACCGCCTCGATCTGGGGTGCCGACTTCATGGGCGGCAACGGCCGCAGCAGCGACGGCCAGGTGACCACCGGGCCGTTCGCCTTCTCCGGCGGCAACTGGGCGCTGAACGTGCGGCCGGACAGCCGCACCTTCCTGCGGCGCCAGTTCGGCGCCTCGGTCGCCCAGCTGCCGACCCGCGCCGAGGCCACCGGTGTGCTGGCGATCGCCGCGTACGACGCCGCGCCGTGGAACAGCGCCTCGGACGGCTTCCGCAACAACCTGGAGGGCTGGCGCGGGGTCAACCTGCACAACCGGGTGCACGTCTGGGTCGGCGGTCACATGACCACCGGCATGTCGCCCAACGACCCGGTGTTCTGGCTGCACCACTGTTTCATCGACAAGCTCTGGTCGGAGTGGCAGAAGCTCCACCCGTCGTCCACCTACCTGCCGGCGGCCGGCACGGCGAACGTGGTCGACCTCAACGAGACCATGAAGCCGTGGAACAACGTGACCCCGGCGGACATGCTCGACCACACCGCCCGCTACACCTACGACACCGGCTTCTGACCGGCCGCGCGCCGACCTGACGCCCGCACGAGACGGCGCCGGCCCCCGAGCGGTTGCTCGGGGGCCGGCGGCCGTGGTCGGGTCGAATCAGATGACCGTCTCCGCCTCCAGGTAACGCTCCTGCGGCACGGTCTTGAGCTCGGCGACGGCCTCGCCGATCGGCACCAGGTTGATGTTGGTGCCCTGCAGTGCGGTGATGTGGCCGAAGGCGCCCTTGTGGACGGCCTCCACGGCGTGCCAGCCGAACCGGGTGGCCAGCACCCGGTCGTACGCGGTCGGCGTGCCGCCGCGCTGGGTGTGGCCGAGGATCACCGGGCGGGCCTCCTTGCCGAGCCGGTGCTCCAGCTCCCGGGAGAGCTGGGTGGCGATGCCGGTGAACCGCTCGTGGCCGTAGATGTCCTTGCTGCCCTCTTCCCAGTGCATGGTGCCGGGCTCGGGCTTGGCGCCCTCGGCGCAGACCACGATCGCGAACTTCTTCTGCCGGTCGAAGCGCTCGCGGACGACGGCCGTGAGCTTGTCGATGTGGAACGGGCGCTCCGGGACGACGATCGCGTGGGCGCCGGCGGCCATGCCCGCGTTGAGCGCGATCCAGCCGGTGTGCCGGCCCATGACCTCGACGACCATGACCCGCTGGTGCGACTCGGCCGTGGTCTTCAGCCGGTCCAGCGCGTCGGTGGCGACCGAGACCGCGGTGTCGAAGCCGAAGGTGACATCGGTGCACGCGATGTCGTTGTCGATGGTCTTCGGCACGCCGACGATCGGCAGACCGGCGTCGCTCATCAGCTTGGCGGCCTTGAGGGTGCCCTCGCCGCCGATCGGGATGACCGCGTCCAGACCGAGGTCGGCGCAGTACCGCTTGGCGCGCTCGACACCGTCCCGCAGATGGCTCGGCTGCACTCGCGAGGAGCCGAGGATGGTGCCGCCCTGGGCGAGGATGCCGCTCACCGAGTCCAGGGTCAGGGGGCGGTGGACGCCCTCCAGGAAACCTCGCCAGCCGTCCTCGAACCCGATGATCTCGTCGCCGTGGTCGACCACCCCCCGGTGGACCACGGAGCGGATCACCGCATTCAGGCCGGGGCAGTCACCGCCGCTGGTCAGCACTCCAATACGCATTGCTTTGCAACTCCCGAGCAGAACCGAGGAACGGCCGGACTACAGGCTGGGACGACGAACCGTCACCGTAGCGGTCGGTTCCCACACCGTGATGGCGGGGAGATGACCGAGGGGTGAAGGACCGGTCGATCCGGACAGAACGCCCGAAAACGACCGTGCAGTCGAGCATACGACCCCTGCGTCCGGCCGGGCAGGAGCCGACGCGGGAGCGGCGCCGTCGGCGCCCCCGCGCGGAAGTGCAGCCTGCTGCCGAGGAGGGTGTGCAGCCGGCATCCCCATTGTCGTACGTCCGGGCCCGCCCGTGGACCGGATGACCGCATCGCGGGCACCCGGTCGGAGCGGGCCGGCGTACTACGCGGGGCGCGAAGTGGCCGCGATGCGCTCGGCGCGCAGCGCGTCGTACCAGGTGGTGTCGGCCGGCGGCAGGGCGTTCACGTCCAGCGCCAGCTTGATCAGCATGTCCGCGACCGCGGGATTGCGGGCCATCACGGGGCCGTGCAGGTACGTCCCGAAGACGGTGTCCCGCCAGGCGCCCTCGGTGCCGTCGCCGGTGCCGTTGCCCCGGCCCGCGGTGACGGTGGCCAGCGGCTGGACGCCCTGGCCGAGGTGCGTGATGCCCTGGTGGTTCTCGAAACCGGTCAGCTGCGGCAGGGCCAGGCGCGGGTCGACGTCGGCGAGAACGTCGCCGACGCAGCGGGCGCCCTCGCCGCGGGTGGTCCAGACGTCGAGCAGGCCGAGGCCCGGCTCGCGCTCGCCGAGGTCGTTGACGAACTCGTGGCCGAGGATCTGGTAGCCGGCGCAGACGGCGAAGATGATCGCGCCGTTCTCGGCGGCCCGGACCAGCCCGCTGTCGCCCCGCAGGCGCTCGGCGGCCAGCCGCTGCGGCCGGTCCTCACCGCCGCCGATCAGGTAGATGTCCCCGCTGGTGGGCACCGCCTGGTCGGAGCGGACGTCGATCCTGGTCACGTTGAGGTGGCGCTGGCGGGCCCGGCGCTCCACGACCAGGGCGTTGCCCCGGTCGCCGTAGGTGCTGAGCAGGTCGGGGTAGACCCAGACCACGCGCAGGCTGCTCTCACTCATCCTCGAAGGCCTTCCGTCGTGAAGTGGGCTGCTGGGCCGGGCATCAGCCGGCCACGACCTTCCGCAGCTGCTGGAAGGCGGTGTAGTTGGCGATCGCCTCGATCCGGCCGGGCGGGGCCATCCGGACGGCCTGCTCCAGCGAGTCCACCACGTGGAACTGCAGTCCGGCGACCTCCAGGCGGACGGCGAGGTCCAGCTTGCGCTGGCCCATCACGAAGACCGGGTGCCCGGCGAGGCGCTCGTAGTCGACATCCCAGAGCCACGAGGTGTCGGTTCCGTCGGCGTCGAGCGCGTTGACGGAGAGGATCACCGGCGCCGGCGGGCCGTCGATCAGCGAGAAGGTCTCCAGCCAGCCGGCCGGGTTCTTGGCGAGCAGCAGCCTGATGTCCCGGCCCTGGTACTGGACCACGTCGTAGCGGCCGGCCACGGCCGTCACCGACTGCATCCGCTCCAGCGCGACCTGCGGCGGGACGCCGAAGACGGCGGCCACGGCGGCGGAGCTGGTGGCGTTGGCCAGGTTGGCGCGGCCGGGCAGCTGGAGCTGGATCGGCCAGGCGCCGCGCTGCGGGTCGATCACGTGGGTGCCCTGGAGCGCCCAGTGCGGGTTGGGGCGCCGGAAGCCGCAGTCCTGGCAGAACCAGTCGTCGCCGGGGCGCTGCATCACGCCGCCGCAGGCGGGGCAGGACCAGGCGTCCTCCTTCCAGGCCTGTCCGGCGGCCACCCAGACCACCTTCTTGCAGGAGGAGGCGGCCCAGGTCACCAGCGGGTCGTCGGCGTTGGCGATGACCACGGCCTCGGTGTCCTGGAGGCCCTCGCGCCACTTCTCGGCCATCATCCGGGTCTCGGCGGCGCGGTCCAGCTGGTCGCGCGAGAGGTTGAGCAGGGCGATCGCCTTGGGGTGGGTGTCACGGGCCACTCCGGCCAGGTACTTCTCGTCCACCTCGATGACGCCGAAGCGGGCGTCCGTGCCGCCGGCCAGGGCGGAGGTGATGCCGGCCGGCATGTTGGCGCCCAGGGCGTTGGAGACCACCGGGCCGGCGGCGCGCAGCGCCTCGGCGATCAGCCGGGTGGTCGTGGTCTTGCCGTTGGTGGCACTGACCAGCACGACGTCCAGGTGGTCGGCGAGGGTGGCGAGCAGGTCGGGGTCGAGCCTCAGGGCGATCTTGCCGCCGATCACCGAGCCGCTGCCTCGGCCCGCCTTCTGGGACAGGGCGGCGGCCACCTTGCCGGCCGTGACCGCGATCTTGGCGCGGGCGGGCAGCGAGGCGTCGCGTGCGCCTGTGGGCTCCGATTCGGTGCCTGCCATGCTCAGTGGTTCCTCCTTGCTGCGGCACCGCCCGGGGCCGGATAACGGGCCGTCGGGCGGCGGGGACGGGGCCAGCCTACCGACTCCGCCGCCCGGCTCGACGCTCCGGACCCCGCGCCGCCTGCTGCGACGGCGCCGGCTGCCTCGTCGGCGCCGCTCTGACGCGGCGTCAGAACGGGCGGTGTACGGAGGGGCCTTGCCCTGCGGGGGACGCCTCGGCCGGGCCGGTCGGTTCCCCCGGTGCGCGCCTGGGACGGGCCCGCCGAGCCGCCCGGCGGGACCGGTCCGGGCCGGGCGCGCGACGGTCCGGACGGCGTGGTCGCCGCCCGGACCGGTGTGCGTGCCGAGGCCCGCGGTGAGGATCCGGTGAAGACCGGACTACCTGCCCGGCCGGGTGGGCCAGGGCACGGGCAGCTCCTCGGCGGCCTCCGCCAGGTGCGCGGTGATCACCAGGGTGCCCTCCTCGACCTGGTAGTCCAGCGGCGCGGCCAGCTTGCGCATGGTGGCGATCAGCCCGGTGTTGGAGGAGTGGGTGACGGCGTAGACCGTCTCCACCCCGGCCTCCAGCGCCAGCGCGGCCATCCGCCGCATCAGGTCGAGCCCCAGCCCGCGCCGCTGCCAGTCGTCCTCGACCAGCACCGCGACCTCGGCGCTGCCGTCGTCCCACATCAGGTGCCCGAGGGCGACGATCCGCCCGTCGGGGGCCTCGACCGTGAGGGTCTGGCCGTGCGGGCGTCCAGCAGGTGGTCCAGATAGCGGTCGGCGTCCCGGACCGGGCCGTGGTAGCGCCGGCGCAGGGTCTCCGGGGAGCAGCGCCCGTGCATCGCCAGCGCCGCCTCCCGGTCGCCCTCGTCCGCGCGCCGCACGGTCAGGTCCGCCCCGGCGGGCAGCCGCAGCCGGGCCCGGACGTCCGGCACCCGGGGGCCGAGCAGGGTGTCCAGCTCGACCAGGGCCTGGGCCCGGGCGAACTCGGTCGGGGTGAACGGCAGGTGCGGGCGGCTGAGCTCGATGAGGTCGCCGGAGGGCACCGGCAGCCGCATCAGGTGCCCGTCCACCCCGGCGCCGCCGCGCCGGGCCGCGCCCGGGTACTGCCGGATGGCGCACTGCCCGAACAGCCGGCGCAGCGCGATCGGCAGCTCGGCGGCGTCCAGCGCGGTGCGGGTCGCCAGTGCCAGGACGTGGGTGGGCACGTCCACCAGGTCGTGCGCGTCGGCCGGGTCGGTCCAGATGTCGTGCCCGCCGGCCGACGCCACCAGCGCGGCCAGGTCGGTCCGGGTGAGGGCGTGCGGCGCCCGGACGAAGAACTCGTCCACGGTGCCGTTCGGCAGCGGGTGGGACTGCATCGAGATGATGTTGACCTGCCGCTCGGCGAAGGCCGTGCAGACCCGGGCCAGACTGCCGGGGGAGTCCTGCACCGTGGTGCGGACCCGCCAGAGCGCGGTCTGCTCGAAGTCGGCCAGCGGCCCCTTCGGCCCCTCCGCCGCGTTCGGCGCGGGCGGGCCCGGTGGCGCCGACGCGTCCGGGGCCGGCGGGCCGTGCAGATGGTGCCGGTGTGACCACCAGGTGTGGAACAGCGCCGTGGCGAGCAGGGCCACCGCCGAGGCGGCGAGCACCACCGGGCCCTCCGGGCCGTGCACGACGAGCTTGGCCACCAGGTCGGCGGCGGTCACCGAGAGGAAGACCGCGGCCAGCTCCACGGTGTCGCGGCGCCAGCGGTGGGTTCTGGCGCCGCGCCGTTGGGCACGGGAGGGGGTCGGCGAGTGGTCGGTGGATTCGGTCGTCGTCAGAGGCTCCGTGTGCTCCATGCCATCAATCTGCCGCTCCGGTGTTTCGCGATCACGAATCCCCCGTGACCTGTCGGTAAATGTCTCCGGGCCTCGGTTACCGCTGCTCGCCGGCGAGCAGTTCGGCCGCGGCCGACTTCACCTCGGTGAGCAGCAGGGCGAGGTCCGCCTCGGTGGTCGCGGCGTTCAACAGGCAGGCGCGAAGCATCTCGTGGCCGTCGAGCCGGGCGCCGGTGACGAAGACCCGGCCGCGCCGCTGCACCGCGGTCGGCAGCTCCCGGTTGAGCGCGTCCAGCGCGGCGCCGTCCAGCCCGGCGTCGCGGTGACGGAACGCCACGATCGAGGTTTGCACCTCGGCCAGCAGCTCCAACTCGTCGTCCGCCTCGACGAGTTCCCCGAGGTGGCGGGCCAGCGCGGTGCACCGGGCGATGTCCCGGGCGATGCCGTCGCGGCCCCGGTGGGCGATGGTGGCCCAGACCTTGAGGGCGCGGAAGGGGCGGGTCTGCTCGGTGCCGTACTCGGAGAACCAGCCGAGCGCCCCGGCGGCCTCGTCGCGCAGGTAGGGCGGCACCAGGCTGAAGGTGGCGCGCAGCTCCTCGGTGTCGCGCACCAGCGCGCAGCCGCAGTCCACCGGGACGCCGAGCCACTTGTGCGGGTCGAGGGCGAGTGAGTCGGCCCGCTCCAGCCCGGCGTAGCGGTGGGCGATCAGCGGGTCCAGTACGCCGAAGGCCCCGTACGCGCCGTCCACGTGCAGCCAGAGGCGCTGCTCGGCGCAGACGTCGGCGATCGGCCCGAAGGCGTCCACGGCACCGGTGCCGACCGTGCCGGCGGAGGCCACCACCAGGAACGGCAGCAGTCCGGCGGCCCGGTCCCGCTCGATCGCGGCTCGCAGGACGGCCGGGTCGAGCCGGCCGTCGGGGCCGGTGGCGACGGTGCGCAGGTGCCGGCTGCCCAGGCCGAGCAGCTCGGCGGCCTTGCGCACGCAGGAGTGCGTCTCGCCGGTGACGTAGCCGACCAGCGGCGGCATCCCGGCGAGGCCGTCCTCGCGGACGTCCCACCCGGCCGCGCGGGCGGCCCGGTCGCGGGCGGCGGCGAGGCAGACGATGGTCGCCATCGAGGTGCCCGAGGTGAGCAGCCCGCCGCCGGCCGGGTGGGGGAAGCCGACCAGCTCGGCGATCCAGCGGACCACGGCCCGCTCCAGGTGGACGTCGGCGTGGTCGCCGCCGGCCGAGCTGGGGTTCATGGCGGACGCGGCGAGGGTGGCGAGCACGCCGGCCGGCGCGGGGGCGGAGTTCACCCAGCCGAAGAACCGCGGGTTGCCGTTGCCCATCGGGTACGGCAGCACCTCCGCGTCGATGGCGGTGAGCAGCTCGGTGAGCGGCCGGCCGGCCGCGGGCAGCGGCGCGTCCAGCAGGGCCTGCCGGGCGCTGTCGTCCATCGGCTGCCAGACCGGGCGGGCGGGCAGGTCGGCGAGGTAGTCGCTGACCAGGTCGGCGGCGGCGTGCGCGGCGGCGCGGAAGTCCTCGGAGGTCACGGCGGGCTCCAGGTGGTACGGGGCCTGGTGGCGCGGCGTCCTCGGCGCACCCGGATCAGCCCGATCCTACGAAAGCGGGCCCGCGCCGTGCGGCGCGGGCCCGGTCCTGGGGGGAGGGGGTCAGTCCAGGGAGGCGGAGAGCCCGCTCGCCGAGCGGCAGTAGCCCTGCATCTCCTTGTTCGTGATCTTGGCGCAGAGCCGGCCGGCCGCGCCGCCGTCGGTGTAGTTGACCGTGTAGTAGCTGACCAGGCCCTCGGCGCAGGCCTTGCGCTGCCAGCCGTCGGCGGCGGTCGCGCACTGCTCGGCGGCCCAGTCCTCGCGGTCCAGGTTGTACTTCATGGTGCGCGAGCCGACGCCCCGGCTGCAGTCCACCGCGCCGCCGCTCGCCTTGCCGTTGAGGCACCACTTCAGCGCCTCGCCGTAGACCTCGGGGTGGTTCGGGTAGTCGTGCGAGGACAGGAAGAAGGTCGGCGCGTAAAAGTAGCAGGCGGACTGGTAGAGGGCCGGCTGGTCCTTGCACGGGTAGAGCGGGTCCTGCGCGAGCTTGTCGGCGGGCAGGTTCGCCTTCGCCTTCTCGTCCTCCTCGTCCGGGCCGAAGAGCTGCATGAACAGGCCCTCCGAGCAGCGGATCCGGTTCTGGTCGGTGGTGAACTTGTTGCAGAGGTCGCGGGCCTTGGCCACGTCCTGCTTGGCGACGAACATCGTGCCGTGCCCGACGCCGTGGATGCAGGGGCCGGTGTTCTTGGGCGCGCAGAGCTTGAGCAGGTCCACCTCGGGCTGGGCGGAGGCGTTCAGCATCTCCTCGACCGCGCCGTGCAGGTAGCCGGCCGCGCAGGTCTCGTGGGGGAAGGAGATGACCTTCTGGAAGTCGGCGTTGTACCGCTTGACCGCCTCGTGCCCGAGCTCGTGCGCGATCGGGTGGCAGAACCGGACGGTGTACGGCAGCTGCTTGGTGATCCGGTCGAGGTCCGCCAGCGCCACCCCCGGGTCGCTCGCCTGCATCTCGGCCATCATCTTGTTGCGCAGCGTCGAGCGGGTCCAGACCGCCGGGTCACCGGTCGGGGTCGCCGTCGCGGCGCCGCCGACGGGGGGTGCGTTGGAGCCGGCCGCGGTGGCGGCGCCGGGGGCGGTCGCCGAGGTGCTCGTCGCGGGGGTCCAGTCGGTGACGGCCACCGACCCGAGGCCCAGCACTCCCAGCAGGAGGGCGGTGAGAATCGCGAAGACTCGCGGCTGCATGGCGGAGATCCCCCGGCGGATCGAGACGGACGGTTCGCTCCCCATCCTGACGCCACGGGGGCGGGAATCCGCGTTTTGGGCAGCCATTCGGGAGGTGTCGGCGACGCTATCGCACGTCGCACCCGGTCAACGAAGCGGGATGCCCGGCGGTCACCACCCGGACGGCGGGCACCCGGCACGCCGCCGTCCGGAGGTGACGGCCGCTCACAGTTCCAGGGAGACCTGGTACTCCGTCAGCCAGGCGTTGAGGTCCAGCGCCAGGTCGACGCCGAGCCGGACGGACTGCGGGTCGGTGTCCGGCGCGAGTGCGTCGGTGAGCGCCCGGCGGTCCAGCAGGCCGAGCACCGGGGCGCCCGGGTCGGCGGCGAGCTCGGCGAGTTCGGCGCGCAGCAGCGCCGGGTAGTGCGGGTCCTGGACGACGGGGTACGGGCTCTTCACCCGGTCGGCGATCTCGGCCGGCAGCAGGTCGCGGACGGCGGCCCGCAGCAGGCTCTTCTCCCGGCCGTCGAAGCTCTTCATCGCCCAGGGGGTGTTGAAGACGTACTGGACCAGCCGGTGGTCGCAGAACGGCACCCGGACCTCCAGGCCGTTGGCCATGCTCATCCGGTCCTTGCGGTCCAGCAGGACGCAGACGAAGCGGGTGAGGTTGAGGTAGGAGATCTCGCGCATCCGGCGTTCCACCGGGTCGGCGCCGGGCAGGTGGGGGACTTCGGTCAGCGCCTCGCGGTAGCGGGCCCGCCGGTACTCGGCCACGTCGAGCTTCTCGGCCAGCCCCCGGTCCAGCAGCTGGTCGCGCGGGCCGGCGCCGGTTCCGCCGAGCTGGGTGACCGCGTCCACCCACGGGAAGTCGTCGGCGGCGACCAGCTTCGGGTCGTGGTACCAGCGGTAGCCGCCGAACAGCTCGTCGGCGGACTCGCCGGACAGCGCCACGGTGGACTTCTCGCGCACGCCCCGGAAGAGCAGCAGCAGCGAGACGTCCATGTCGCCGAAGCCGCCGGGGGTGTCCCGGGCCCGCAGTACGGCGGAGCGCTGCGCCGGGTCGGTGAGCGCGGCGCTGTCCAGCTCGATGACGTGGTGGTCGGCGCCGACGTGCCCGGCCAGCATCCGCGCGTACGGGCCGTCCGGGGTGGACCGGACGGCGTCGGCCCGGAAGCTCTCGCTCTGGCCGGTGAAGTCGACCGCGAAGGAGCGCACCGGGCCGGCTCCGGCCGTCCGCAGCGCCCGGGCGGCGATGGCGGTGACGGCGCTGGAGTCGAGCCCGCCGGAGAGCAGCGAGCAGAGCGGGACGTCCGCCTCCAGCTGGCGGTGGACGATGTCCTCCAGCAGGGCGCGGACGGTGGCGACGGTGGTCTCCAGGTTGTGGGTGTGCTCGCGGGCCTCCAGCGCCCAGTACCGCCGGGTCGTGACGCCCTGGCTGCGCACCCGGACGACGTGGCCGGGCCGCACCTCGGCGATCCCCCGGTAGAGGGTGCGGCCGGGGGTCCGGCTGACGGCGAGCATCTCGCGCAGCCCGTCCAGGTCGACCACCGCCCGGACGTCCGGGTGCGCCAGCACGGCCTTGGCCTCGGAGCCGAAGACCACGCCGTGCGGCGTCCGGAAGTAGTGCAGCGGCTTGACGCCCATCCGGTCGCGGACCAGCAGCAGCTCCTGGCGGCGGGAGTCCCAGACGGCGAAGGCGAACATGCCGTTCAGCCGCTCGGCCAGGCCCTCGCCCCACTCCAGGTAGGCGTGCAGCACCACCTCGGTGTCGCTGCGGGTGCGGAACCGGTGGCCGGCCGCCTCCAGCTCGGCGCGCAGCTCGCGGTGGTTGTAGACCTCGCCGCTGTAGGTGAGGGCGGCCAGTACGCGGCCCTCGTGCTCGACGGTCATGGGCTGGGTGCCGCCCTCGATGTCGATCACGGCGAGGCGGCGGTGGCCGAGCGCGGCGTGCCGCTCCAGGTGGGCGCCGCCGGCGTCCGGGCCGCGGCAGAGCTGGGTCCGCGTCATCGCGTCCAGCACTGGACGCTGGGCGGTGAGGTCGCGCTCGAAGTCGACCCATCCGGTGATCCCGCACATCAGCAAGCCTCCGGTCTTCCGCTACGCATCTCCGATGCGTATGCGGAGTATCACGCTACGGGGCGTAGTGGTGTCGCTACAAGGGTGTGTCGGCCGGGTGGCGAGCCGGCGCCGGTCGGGGTGGCGCGCCGCCCCCCGAGGGCCGGACGGGGCTTCGGGCGCCCCGCGTGCTCCGAATGTCGCAAGGCCTGCCCGAAATCGGGCAGGATCTTTGATCTCGCGGCTCGGTCCGGCCTAGGCTCCCCATTCGTGTCCAGCTCACCCGGCTCCTCGCACCCTCACGAAGACCTGCTCGCCCACCTCACCCGGACCAGCCCGCTCGGGCCCCGCGAGGCGGCGCGGGTGGTGGCGGAGGTGCTGGCGTACTTCTCCGAGACGACCGAGGAGTACGTCCGCCGCCGCCACGGCGAGCTGCAGGCACGCGGCCTGACCAACGAGAAGATCTTCGCCCGGCTGGCCGAGGAGCTGCCCGCCCGGCGCGTCGCGGCGCCCGGGCTCTCGGCCCGCCAGCTGCGCCGGATCGTCTACGGCTGACCGCCGTCGCCCCCTCGCCCTCCCCGTTCAAGGAGTCCACCCAGATGTGCGGAATCGTGGCCTACATCGGCCCCAAGGACGCGACCCCCTTCCTCCTGGAGGGCCTGGCCCGGCTGGAGTACCGCGGCTACGACTCGGCCGGCGTGGCCGTCACCGGCCGCACCGGCGGCCTCAAGCTCCGCAAGGTCAAGGGCCGGGTCGCCGACCTCGCCGCCGCCGTGCCGGCCCGGTTCAAGGGCACCACCGGCATCGGGCACACCCGCTGGGCGACCCACGGCGTGCCCAGCGACGCCAACGCCCACCCGCACCTGGACAACGCCGAGCGCATCGCCGTCGTCCACAACGGCATCATCGAGAACGCCGACGAGCTGCGGGCCAAGCTGACCGCCGACGGTGCGGTGTTCCGCTCCGAGACCGACACCGAGGTGCTCGCCCACCTGATCGCCGCGCACGCCGCCGAGGGCGCGGAGCTGGAGGACGCGGTGCGCGCCGCGCTCGGCAAGGTGGTCGGCACCTACGGCATCGCCGTGCTCGACGCGGAGCAGCCCGACCGGATCGTGGTCGCCCGCAACGGCAGCCCGATCGTGCTCGGCATCGGCGAGAAGGAGATGTTCGCCGCCTCCGACGTCTCCGCCCTCGTCCGCTACACCCGCCAGGTCGTCCACCTGGAGGACGGCGAGCTGGCCACCGTCCGCGCCGACGGCTTCCGCACCTTCACCGAGGACGCCCGCACCACCCACCGCCAGCCGTCCACCGTCGACTGGGAGATCGACTCCTACGACACCGGCGGCTACGAGCACTTCCTGCTCAAGGAGATCCACGAGCAGCCCGGCTCGGTGGAGCGCACCCTCAGCGGCCGCCTCGACGAGCGCTTCGCCACCGCCCACCTCGGCGGTCTCAACCTGGACGCCCGCGAGCTGCGCGAGATCCGCCGGGTCAAGATCCTCGGCTGCGGCTCCGCCTACTACGCCGGCGAGATGGGCGCCCAGCTGATCGAGGAGCTGTCCCGGATCCCCGCCCACAGCGAGCCGGCCTCGGAGTTCCGCTACCGAAACCCGGTGATCGAGGCGGACACCCTGTACGTGGCGGTCAGCCAGTCCGGCGAGACCTACGACACGCTCGCCGCCGTCCAGGAGATCAAGCGCAAGGGCGGGCGGGTGCTCGGCGTGGTCAACACCGTCGGCAGCGCCATCGCGCGCGAGTGCGACGGCGGCATCTACCTGCACGCCGGACCGGAGATCTCGGTCGCCTCCACCAAGGCCTTCACCTCGACGGTGGTCGCCTTCGCGCTGCTCGCCCTGCACTTCGGCCGCATCCACGACCTCTCGCCCGCCGACGGCCGCCGGATCGTGGCCGGGCTGAAGGCGCTGCCGGACCAGATCCGGGAGATCCTCGCGCAGGGCGAGGAGATCGCCGAGCTCGCGGCCGCGTACGCCGAGTCCGAGGGCATGATGTTCATCGGCCGGGTCCGCGGCTTCCCGGTGGCCCGCGAGGGTGCGCAGAAGCTCAAGGAGATCTCCTACGTCCACGCCGAGGCCTACCCCGCCAGCGAGCTGAAGCACGGCCCGCTCGCGCTGATCAGCCCCGAGCTGCCGACCGTCGCGCTGGTCCCGGACGACGAGCTGCTCGACAAGAACCTCACCACCCTCGGTGAGATCAAGGCCCGCTCCGGCCGCGTGCTGGCCGTCGCCCACCGCCGGCCCGAGGCCAAGCTCGCGGACCACTGCGTCCTGGTGCCCAAGAGCGAGCCGGAGCTGGACCCGCTGCTCCTCAACATCCCGCTCCAGCTGCTGGCCTACTACGCCGCGGTGGCGCTGAAGCGCGACGTCGACAAGCCGCGCAACCTGGCGAAGAGCGTGACGGTCGAGTAGCGGCCGCCCGGCCGCACGGAACCGGCCGCCCGGGTGCGTCGCGCGCCCGGGCGGCCGCGCCGGTCCCGGAGATGATTGACTTTGCCAACCATCTCGGCCTACTGTCGACAGAAGCTTGATATTGTCAACTATCAAGCGCTTCAAAATTTCCTGTCGGGAGTACTCTCATGAAGGCCATCACCGAATCCGATCCCGCCACCGTCGTCGCCGGGCTGCGCGCCGCCTTCGCGAGCGGCCGGACCCGCCCGGTCGCCTGGCGCCGGGAGCAACTGGGCGCCCTGCGCGCGCTGCTCACCGAGCGGAGCGACGATCTCCTCACGGCGCTCCACGCCGACCTCGGCAAGGGACCCGCCGAGGCGTACCGCACGGAGATCGCCTTCACCCTCAACGAGCTCGACCACACCGTCCGGCACCTGGACGAGTGGCTGAGCCCGCGGCCGGCCGACGTCCCCGAGGCGTTCCGCCCGGCCACCGCCCGGGTGGTCCGGGAGCCGCTCGGCGTGGTGCTGGTGATCGCGCCCTGGAACTACCCGCTCCAGCTCGCCCTGGCCCCGGTGGTGGGCGCGCTGGCGGCTGGCAATGCCGTCCTCGTGAAGCCCAGCGAGCTGGCCCCCGCCACCTCGGCCGCGCTGGCCCGGCTGCTCCCGCGCTACCTCGACCCGGAGGCCGTCGCCGTCGTCGAGGGCGCCGTCCCGGAGACCACCGCCCTGCTGGAGCAGCGGTTCGACCACATCTTCTACACCGGCAACGGCGCGGTCGGCCGGATCGTGATGACCGCCGCCGCCCGCCACCTGACCCCGGTGACCCTGGAGCTCGGCGGCAAGAGCCCGGTGGTGGTCGACCCGGACACCGACCTCGAGGTCACCGCCCGGCGGCTGGCCGCCGGCAAGTTCCTCAACGCCGGCCAGACCTGCGTGGCCCCCGACTACGTCCTCGCCGTCGGCGGCACCGGCCCCGCGCTGGCCGGGCACCTGGCCGAGGCCGTCCGCGCGCTCTACGGCGAGGACCCGGCGGCTGATCCCGAGTACGGCCGGATCGTCAACACCCGCCACTTCGACCGCCTGGCCGCGCTGCTCGGCGACGGCCGCGTGGTCACCGGCGGCGGCCACGACCGGGCCACCCGCTTCATCGAGCCCACCGTGCTGGCCGACGTGGATCCGGACGCCCCGGTGATGCGCGAGGAGATCTTCGGCCCGGTGCTGCCGGTGCTGGAGGTGGCCGATCTCGACGCGGCGATCGCCTTCATCACCGCGCGGGAGAAGCCGCTCGCGCTCTACGCCTTCACGGAGTCGGAGACGACCAAGCGCCGGCTCGCCGAGGAGACCTCCTCCGGTGCCCTGGTCTTCGGCCTTCCGGTGTCCCATCTGGCCGTGCCCGAACTGCCGTTCGGCGGCGTCGGGGAGAGCGGCATGGGCAACTACCACGGCGAGTACTCGCTGGCGACGTTCAGCCACACCAAGGCGGTGCTCGACAAGCCGCTGGGCTGAGCCCGGGGGCCCGCCCCGGGAGCCGCCCGCCTCCCGGGGCGGGCGGCTCCCGCGTTCGGAACCGGCCGCGCGCGGCCGGGCCGGACGGTGCCGGATGCCACACCGCGGACGCGCCCGGAAAAGGACCCCGTTTCGCGCCCGCACCTGCTACAGTCGACGTCAGTTGCAGTTTTGGTTCCCATGAACTCTGTGTGCGCCTGCCGGTTGTAACCGCTGGCGCATTTTTGTTTTCCCCGGATTTTCCTCGGGTGGGCCTCATCGCGGCGACGCGGGACTTCGCGAGGTGCGAAGCTCCGGATTTGCCCTTTCAAGGAGAATTTTTATGGCTAATGGCACTGTGAAGTGGTTCAACGCGGAGAAGGGCTTCGGCTTCATCGAGCAGGAGGGTGGCGGCCCGGACGTCTTCGCCCACTACTCGAACATCAACGCCCAGGGCTTCCGTGAGCTGCTCGAGGGCCAGAAGGTCGAGTTCGACGTCACGCAGGGCCAGAAGGGCCCGCAGGCGGAGAACATTCGCCCCCTGTAGTACGCACCGCTGAGCGGCCCCGGCCGAACAGCACGGGCCTGCACTGCGCTTCGCGCACGGTGCAGGCCCTTCGGCGTTCCCGGGCGCGGGCCGGGCGGCCGTGGGCGCCCGCGACCGCCCGGCGGCGCCGGGACCGGCCGGAGCGAAGCCGGCGGGCCCGGGACCCTGACTCCGCCGGGTCCGGTCCGTTAGCCTGGCGGTATGCCGAACCCGGATCCGTTGCTCATCAGTATCACCGCGATGGTGGAGTCGACGGGCAGTAATCAGATGCCGATCACCGTGGTCGTCCCCGGCGCAGTCATCACCGGGCGGCTCGCCGCCGAGACTGTCTGGCGGGAACGAGTCGCCGAAGTCCTGGAAGCGTCCGACCACCTCAAACCCTTCGCGCCGCTGTTCGCCGACGCGGTGACGGACGCCGACGCCCCGGTGACCCACCTGCACCTGCACCTCGCCAAGATCCTGCAGGGCAGCTTCGGCCTCCCGCACACCGGCGGGATGTACCGCATCGCGATCGACGACGTCAGCAGCTGGACCCTGGGGGACCTCAGCTACTCGGACCAGTGACGGTGGCGGGTGCCCGGCCGGCCGCGCAGGCCGGCCGGGCACCCGCCCTCAGCGCACCGAAGGCGGCGGCGCGGAGGACGGCCGCGGCCAGCGCGTGGGTCTCCGGCGCACCACCGCCTTCGGTGCCGAACCTGCGGCGGGTGTAGCCGTACGCCACTCCGCTGCGAGGATCGGCGAACGACTGGGCGCCCACCGCGCCGCTGTGTCCGAAGGCGTCCGGCCCCAGGAAGGGGTAGCGCGACCCCTGCGCCTCGAAGCCGAGGCCGAAGTGGTCGCGCTCACCGGTGACCAGGTCGACGCCGGTCGTCCGGACCGGGCCGAACTCGGCGATCGTCTCCGCCGTCAGCAGCGGCGTAGCGTCAACCACCGGTGGGCCGGGCGCATTCCTGCCGGGCACGCGGTTCCTTCGGGGCTGGGCCGGGCGTGGTCACCTGTCGGCCCGCCGCGCCGCGAGGGTGTTGAGCAGGGCGGCGCCGCGCTCGGCGTCGTCGACGCTGACCGCGAACTCCGCGCCCGTGCGCGGGTGGACGACCAGGCACTCGCCGCGCCGGAGCATCACGGTGGTGCCCAGCCCGCTCAGCCGGTAGCCCCAGCCGCCGACCTGGGCGGGCGTCCGCTGTTCGACGCGGGCCGACTCGATGTCCTGGACCGGCCAGCGCCGGACCGGCCAGCCCGCCGGGCCGAAGGCCACCTCCAGGCCCTCGGGCGTCACCCGGGCCTGGACGGAGGAGCAGCCGAGCACCGCCGCGGCGACGAGGGCCAGCGGGGCGATCGCCGCCCAGGGGGCGTCGATGAGGCCGCCGGCCGCGGCGATCGCCCCGGCCGCCGAGGCCAGACCGAACACGGCGGCGGTCAGCTGGAGCCAGGGGTTGGTCGTCCAGGAGAGCCAGACGAACCGCTCTCCCACGGGGACGTCGAGCACCGGTCCGCCGGCCGGGGCCGCGGCGGCCGTCGTGCCGCGCCGGCCGACGAGCAGGCCCAGCAGACCGGCGAGCAGGGCCGCGCCCAGGGTCAGGGCGACCGCGGCGCCGACCCCGTCGGCCTCGGCCCAGTCGGCGCGGTCCAGGTTGGCGTGCACGATGGCGGCCTGGGCGCCGGTCAGCAGGACGCCGGTGAAGAGCAGCGTCGCGCCGAACCAGGGGCGCGCCGGCAGGGTCGTGCGCCTGGTCAGCAGGGCGAGGACCAGCACCAGGACCGCCCAGATCAGGGCGGGGAAGAGCGGGACGGCCCAGCGGGGCAGCGAGCCGTCCGGGTGCCCACCGTCACCCCAGTGGGTGGCCACCCGCTCGGGCAGCCGCCCGGCGGCACTCAGCGGCAGGGCGACCAGCGCCCCCAGGACGCCGGCCACCCAGGCCGCCGCGCTCCAGCGCGCTCCACGATTCCGGTTCCCCCCACTGCTCACGGCAGCCTCCTGATCAGTTCGACGAGATCGGCCCGGCTGTACCCCAGGCGGGCCGCTTCGGCGACCAGTTCGGCCGCCTGCCGGGCCAGTTCGGCGCGCTGGCCGGCGCCGCCGGCGACGGTCACGCCGCGCCCCCGGCGGAACTCCAGCACTCCCTCGTCCCGGAGGGCCCGCAGGCCCCGCAGGACGGTGTTGGCGTTGACGCCGAGCGCGCGGGAGAGCTCCCGGGCGGGCGGCAGTCGGTCGCCCGGCGCGCACTCGCCCTCGGCGATCGCGCGCCGGATCGCACCCGCGACCTGCTCGTGCAGGGGGCGGTTGTCGGTGAGGTCCAGCTTGAGCAACATGGTGATATCGACAGTAGCACCATATGGCGATAGTGCCATCGCCGAGGGAGCGGCCGGACCGCCGCGTCCGCGCCGGCCGAGGCCGTTCGCGGGGCGGGGGCCCGCCGGGTTCCGGGCGCCGGGGGCTCGGCGTTCCGGGTGGCCTCAGTAGTCCGCGCTGGGCGCCGCCGCCGTGGGGCCGAGGTCCGGCGTGTCGCGGAGTTCGACCGCCTCCCCGTGGGTCTCCAGTTCGAGGACGACCAGCTCGTTGCGGCCGGCCCGCCAGAGCGGGGCCGGCGCGTAGAGGGTGCGCTGCGGGCCCTGCCGGGTGTAGCGGCCGAGCAGGAAGCCGTTCAGCCAGAGCAGGCCCCGGCCCCAGTCCGGGAGGGCGACGAAGGCGTCGGCGGGGGCGGCCAGCGCGGCCTCGAAGCGGTGGAAGACCGGGTCGCCGGCGGCGGCCGGTGCGGTGGCGTCACCGAAGGCGAGCGGGCCCAGGTCGTCGAGCGGGAGCGGGCGGATCTCCCAGTCGAAGAGGCGCTGGGAGCCGTGCGAGACGCCGCGGCCGATGCCCTTGCGGTCGTCCAGCTGAGGGCCGTAGTTCACCCGGCCGAGTGCCTCCACCAGGATGTCGAGCGCCGCACCGGCCGGGCCGCTCTCCAGCGGCAGCGTCCCGCCGGGGGCGTTGCGGTCCAGGACGCCGAGCGGCACGCCGTCGGCGAAGACGTGGGCCCGGTCGCCAATCCCGTCGATCCGCAGCGCCGCGGCCGGCCGGGGGCCGGGCACCCGGGTGCGGTAGTGGATCAGGCCGAGGGACTGGCCGACCCGCTCCATCGGCTCCGGCGTCGCGCTGCGGACCGGCGTGGACAGCGCGTCGAGGGAGGCCAGCAGGCGGGTGCGGCCGGTCGGGCCTGCGAGCCGCTGCGGCGCGACGCGCGGGGCGGGCTCCGGCAGCGCCGCGTCCGGCAGTGGGGCGTACTTGGCGATGACGGACCGGAACGCGTGGAACTTCTCGGTCAGTTCACCCGCCTCGCCGATCGGAGCGTCGTAGTCGTAGCTGGTGGCGGTGGGCTCGTACCCGGCGTCGTACGGATGGGCGCCGAAGTGGTTGGCGCCCGACCAGAAGCCGAAGTTCGTGCCGCCGTGGGCCATGTAGAGATTGACCGAGGCGCCGGTCGCGAGGAGTTCGTCGAGGGAGCGCGCGGCCTCCCCGGCGTCGCGGACGTGGTGCGGCCCGCCGACGCGGTCGAACCAGCCGATCCAGAACTCCATCGCCGTCAGCGGGCCCTTGGGCTGGTGGCGGCGCAGGACGGCGAAGCGCTCGGCGGCCCGCGACCCGAAGGTGGCGGTGGCCAACTGGCCGGGGATCGCGCCGCCCTGCTGCATGGCGTCCTCGGCGCCGTCCGTGGTGAAGAGCAGGCAGTCCAGGCCCCGGCCGAGCAGGCCGTCGCGCAGGTGGGCCAGGTACCCGGCGTCGTCGCCGTAGCTGCCGTACTCGTTCTCGACCTGGACGGCGACCACCGGGCCGCCGCGGCTCGCCAGCAGTGGCAGGATCTCGGGCACCACGGCGTCGAACCAGCCGTCCACCTCGGCCAGGAAGGCCGGGTCGGCGCAGCGCAGCCGCATGCCGTCGGCGGCGAGCAGGCGGGCCGGGAGGCCGCCGAACTCCCACTCCGCGCAGATGTACGGGCCGGGGCGCAGGATCACGTCCAGGCCGTTCGCCCGCGCCAGCCCGGCGAACCGGGCGATGTCCCGCCAGCCGGTGAAATCGACCTCGCCGGAGGACAGTTCGTGGAAGTTCCAGGGGACGTAGGTGTCGACGGTGTTGGCGCCCATCGCGCGCAGCCGGCGCAGGCGGTCGTCCCAGAGGTCGGGGTGGACGCGGAAGTAGTGCAGGGCGCCGGAGATGATCCGGTGCGGGGCGCCGGCGCGGCGGAACCCGGTGTCGTCGTAGTCGAGCAAGGGGGCCTGCCTTCGGTGGGAGCACGGTGGGATCGCGGAGTGATCGTGGTGTGCCGGGCGAGGGTCGAGGGGCCGACGGTCGGTGTACGGGTGATCTTCGGAGCCTACCCGGGGCGGCCGACGGGATGCCGGCGCACGGCCTGCCGGTGCGGGGCGTCGGGCTACGAGTCGGCCCGGTCCCGCAGGTCGGCGTGCCAGGGTGGGTTGGGGCCGGCGACCGAGCAGGTCAGGGCGGCCACCCGGGCGGCGAAGCGGCAGGCGTCGTGCACCTCCTCCGGGGTCAGCCCGTCGAGGCGGCCGCCGAGCCGGCCGATCCCGCCGAGGTGGTGCAGCAGGCCGCCGGTGAAGGCGTCGCCGGCGCCGATGGTGTCGACCACGTCGGTCCGCGGGGCGTCGACGGTCAGCCGCTCGCCGTCCAGCGAGGCCAGCGCGCCCCGGCCGCCCAGGGTGATCACGACCAGTCGGACACCGGCCAGGTGCCAGTCGTCGCAGGCGCGTTCGGGACTGACGCCGGGCAGCAGCACGTCGAGGTCGTCCGCGCTGAGCCGCAGGATGTCGGCGGCCGCGCACCAGTGCGGGAGCCGGGACCGGTAGCGTGCCGGATCGACCAGCAGCGGACGCACGTTGGGGTCGATCGACACGGTCGGGCGGCCGGGGGCCCGGGTCAGCAACTCCTCGACGCGGGGGCCGCCGGGCTCGCGGACCAGGGCGAGCGAGCCGGTGTGCAGACAGCCCACGCCGGCCAGTGGGAGGGCGCCGAGCTCGGCCGGCGTCCAGGCCCAGTCGGCGGTGCCCTCGGCGTGGAACGAGTAGCGGGCCTGGCCCAGTTCGTCCACGGTGGCGATGGCCAGGGTGCTGGGTTCGGCCGCCGCGACACTGCCGCCGAGGTCGACGCCGGAGGAGTCGAGGTGCTGTCGGAACAGCGCCCCGAAGGGGTCGGCGGAGATCCGGCCGAGGAAGCGGGTCGGGGTGCCCAGCCGGGCCAGCGCGACGGCGGTGTTGGCGGGGCCGCCGCCGGGCAGGACGCGCAGCGCGAGTTCGCCGGGGCGCCGCTCGGCGGAGGAGTCGGTGAACGCGTCGGCGACGCACTCGCCGAGTACGGCGACCGGGAGTCGGGTCATGGCGGACCGCCTTCGGGAGAGGGCTCGTTGGGTGCTGCCGGGCGTCCCGGGCGACACCGCAGGGGTGTTCCCGGGGCACCTCAGCGTACGGGGGGATGCCGCCGGGGCGGGAGCACCGAAGGCCCGCACGGCGTCGGGCGGGCGCTGCTCACGGCGTCGCTCACGGTGCGTCGGATCGGGCATCCCGGACCAGGGCCGGTCGCCGGGCCCGCCCGCCCGGCTGTCCGGTGGGGTGTCCGGGCGGGCGGAGCACGCCTAGACTGCGGAACTCGCGCGGTATTACCGACCGGTAGGGATGGGGAGTTCGGATGGCCGAGGAGCGGGTCCACGCGTTCGGGGACGACGCGTTGGGGGAGCACGACGCGGTCGCGCTGGCGGCGCTGGTACGGTCCGGCGAGGTCGCTCCCGGTGAGCTGGCCGCCGCCGCGGCGGCGCGCGCCGAGCGGGTCGACGCGGCGCTGGCACCCGTCGCGTTCGCGTCGTACGGCCAGCCGCGCAGCGCCCCGGCCGGTGGTGGGGCCCCGCTGTTCGGGGTCCCGAGCTACCTCAAGGACAACGTGGACCTGCGGGGGATGCCCACCGGGCAGGGCAGTTCGGCGTTCCGCGCCAAGCCGGCACGGCGCGACGCCGGCTTCGCCGAGCAGTTCCTCAGCACCGGCCTGGCGGTGCTGGGCAAGACCAGGATGCCGGAGTTCGGCCTCAACGCCTCGACCGAGTTCGCCGAGGCCCGGCCGGTCCGCAACCCGTGGCGGACCTCGCACTCGCCGGGGGCCTCCTCCGGCGGCGCGGCCGCGCTGGTCGCGGCGGGCGTCGTGCCGATCGCGCACGCCAACGACGGCGGCGGGTCGATCCGCATACCGGCCGCCTGCTGCGGCCTGGTCGGCCTGAAGCCGACCCGCGGCCGGCTGGTCGCCAACGACCAGGGCCGCCGGCTGCCGATCGACCTGGTGACGGACGGTGTGGTGACGCGCTCCGTCCGGGACACCGCCGCCTTCTTCGCCGCCGCCGAACTCCACCACCGCAATCCGGCGCTGCCGCCGCTCGGACTGGTGGAGGGCCCGGGGGACCGGCCGCTGCGGGTCGGCCTGGTGGTGGACTCCCCGATCGCCGTCACCGACGGGCCGACCCGGCAGGCGGTCGAGCGGACGGCGGCGCGGCTGCAGGCGATGGGGCACAAGGTCACGCCCGCGACGCTGCCGTTCGGCGAGGACTTCTCCCGCGACTTCACGCTCTACTGGGGCTGCATCGCCTTCATGATCGCCACCACCGGCCGGCTGCTGCTGGACCCGGGCTTCCAGGCGCGGAAGCTGGACGGTCTGACCACGGGGCTGCGGCGGCGCTTCCACCGGGAGTTCCTGCGCACGCCCGGCGTGCTGCGCCGGCTCCGGCAGGCGGAGGCGGAGTACGGCGGACTGTTCCGCGAGCACGACGTGATCCTCTCGCCGGTGCTGGCCCATGTCGCGCCGCCGATAGGGCACTTGAGCCCGAACGTGGCGTTCGACGAGCTGCTGGACCGGCTGGGCCGGTACGTGGCCTTCACCCCGGTGAACAACGTGACGGGCGGTCCGGGGATCTCGCTGCCCGCCGAGTCGGCCGGGAACGGGCTGCCGATCGGGGTGCACCTGTCGGCCGCGCACGGCCGGGAGCGGCTGCTGCTGGAGCTGGCGTTCGCGCTGGAGGCGGACCGGCCCTGGCAGCGGATCCAGGACTGAGCGCGGGGTCGGCAGGCGGCCCGCGTGGTGCGTGTTCAAGCCGGGCCGGGGGAGGCGTCCCGCGTGAGGGGGGTGCCGGCGCTCAGCCCGGGCCCGGGGAGGCGATCGCCCGGGCGGCCCGCACCTCCTGGCGTAGCGGCGCCAGCACGCCGTCCTCGGCGGACTCTCCGCCGGACTCCTCGCCGGTCTCCGGCCCGGCCTCTCCGCCGGTCCGCCCGGTGCCGGCGGCCGGGTCGGACGGCGGAGGGGTCGCGGGTCGCGGAGCGTCGGCGCGCAGGGCCGCCGCGAGCTCGTCGAGCTCACGGGTGATGGCGGCGACCTCGGCCGCCGGCGGCGGGGGCACCCCGTGGTCGATCCGGACCCGGGTGGCGGTGGTGGCCTCCACGATCCGCTCGACGGCGATGACCAGCGGCCACCACGCGGCGGCCCGCGCCCCGGTGGGCGGGGGCTCGGTGAGCGCCCGCTGGAACTCCGACCGCACGGCGGACAGGTCGCGGTAGAGCCGGCGCCGGTGGCGGAGCCGGGCCGACTGGTCCCGGCCGGGGTCCGCGTCGAACGCCAGCCTGACGTAGGCCGCGGTGTCCGCCGCGGCGTCCGCGAGCCGGTCGCCGATCCGGGTGTGCCAGGACTCCAGCCAGAGCAGGTAGCCGGCGATCAGCGAGACCCCGCAGCCGATCAGCGAGTCGTAGAGCCGGGGCGCCACCAGCCGGAACCCCTGGTGGTTGAGCAGGTCGGAGAGGAGCAGGATGACCGGGGTGATCGCCGCGGTCTGGAAGGCGTAGCCCTTCGCGGAGAACGCCGGGATCAGCATCGCGAGCAGGGCGATGGTCGGCACGTCCCACCACCCGCGCGGCACCTCGGCGAGGACCGGGATGGCGATCAGCAGGCCGACCGCCGTGCCGAACGCCCGCAGCACGGCGCGCGAGAAGACCGAGCCGAAGTCGGGCTTCATCACGAAGGTGACGGTCAGCGCCACCCAGTACGAGCGGGGGACGGCGATCACCGAGACCAGCGTCTGGGCGACGCCGATGCACAGGGCCAGCCGCAGGCCGTAGCGCCAGGACGCCCCGGACAGCAGGGCCGCGCGGGTCGTGCGGCGGGCCCGGACGTGCAGCACGGCGGGGCGGCCGAGCCGGTCGGCCCCGCCGAACGGGTCCGGCGCGGGCTCCCCGGCGACGGCGGCCGCGTACCGCAGCGCCTGGTCGACGGCCCGCTCCGAGGGACCGGTCGGCGGTGGCAGGTCCAGCGTGTGCGGCTCGCCGGGCCGCCCCCGCTCGACGGTGTCGGCCAGGGCCCGGGCGGCCGCCTGGTAGGCGTCCGGCAGCGGGCCGAGCGAGGCCGGGCGCAGCTTCGCCGCCGAGGCGGCCTCCACGACCGGGATCACGGCGTTGAGCTGGGCGAGCAGCCGGGTGAGGCCGGGGGAGCGGCCGTGCCGGCGGGTGCGGTGGGCGAGCAGCAGGTCGTAGGACTGGTTGAGCGAGTGGGTGACGGCCAGGCGCCGTTCGTCGTGCGCGGGGGTGCCCGCCGCCCGGAGGAAGTCGGCGACGGTCCGGTACGTCTGCGCGACCGCCGTCCGCTCCGGGACGCCACCGCGCAGCGGCCAGGCGAACAGGGTGAGCGCGAGCACCACCAGGCCGCCGAGGAGGAGCAGCAGCGGCGGCTTCCACCAGGGCGCCGGCATCGGCAGGCCGGCCCCGACGACGGCGTTGAGCAGGAGCAGCAGCCCCGACACCGAGGCGACCGAACCGATCGAGGAGATCATGCCGGAGACCAGCGCGATCAGGGTGAGCACGACGACGGCGAGCCAGCCCTCCCCGTACACCAGGGTGCCGAGGGTGACGCCGACGGCGCCGAAGAGCTGGGGGACGGCGATGTTGTAGACCCGCATCCGGTAGGCGTCGGCGGTGTCGCCGATGACTCCGGAGAGCGCCCCCATGGAGGCCAGCGCGCCGTACTGGGGCTGCCCGGCCGCGAGGCCGACGGCGAGCGGTGCGGAGAGGGCGACGGCGGCGCGGGCGACGGCCGCCCAGGGGATCGGCGCGGGGTGCGGGCGCAGGCCCGCGGTGAGCCAGCTGGGGGGTGCGAGCCGGCCGGCTCGTGCGCTCCGTGCCATACGAGAAACGTACGGCTCCGGGCCGGGGCGGGCCCGGTGTCGGCGCGCCGGACGGCTCGGTGTCGCGGCGCCGGGGGGCGGGGTGCCGGGGGGCGGGGTGCCGCCCCGTCAGGGTCGGCCGACCGGCGTGGGGGAGGCGGCCGGGGTGGCCGGCGCGGCGGAGCCGTCCGGGAGGTCGCGCAGGTGGGGCAGCGGGGACAGCCAGAGGACGGCGGCGGCGAGCGGGACGGCGGCGGTGGCCAGCCACATCGCGGGCACCACCCCGACGGCGGAGGCGGTCGCGCCGCTGGCCAGGGCGCCGAGGGGGATGGCGCCGTAGTTGAGGAAGGAACCGCTCGCGCTGATCCGGCCGAGCACCCGGGCGGGGACGTGGCGCTGCTGGAAGGTGGCCCGGAGGACGTTCCCGGCGACGATGCCCGCCGAGACGGCGAAACCGCCGAGGACGTAGCAGGCGACACCGGCGCCCGGCCCGGTCAGCGGGATCAGCAGGGCCAGCATCGGCACCCAGAACAGGAAGAGCATCAGGGCGCGGGCGGTGCCGATCGCGGCTCCGACCCGGCGGGCGACGGCCGCGCCGAGGACGCCGCCGGCGCCGGCGGCGCCGACCACCGCGCCGATCGCGCCGTCGGAGAGACGGGCCTGCTCGACCAGGAAGACGACCTGGATCGACTGGTAGGCCATCAGGGCCATGTTGGCCAGTGCGCCGTGGAGGGCGAAGGTGCGCAGCCAGACGTCGTGGGTGATCAGGCGCAGGCCCTCGGAGACCTCGCGCCGCAGGTTCGGGCGGGGGCTCGGCGCGGTGCCCGGGTGGTCGCCGCGGCGTGCCGCCGGGGCGGGCTCGCGGGTGCGGATGGCGGCGGTGGAGAGGAGCGAGAGGAGGAACGTGGCGGTGTTCGCGAGCAGGCTGTTGACCGGGCCGAAGGTCTGGGCGGCGGCGCCGCCGGCGCCGAGCCCGACGATCTGGGCGGCCGAGGCGCTGCCGTGCAGGGCGGCGTTCCCCTCGGCGCGGTCCGGTTCGGCGACGAGGGTGGGGAGGTAGGCGGTGTACGCGGTCTGGAAGAAGACCTCGGCGGCGCCGGTCGCCGTGGCGACCGCGAGGAGCTGGCCGGTGGTGAGGACGCCGAGCACGGCGGCGGCGGGGACGGTGAGATGGAGCACCAGGGAGACGGCGGTGGAGACGAGCATGACCGTCCGTCGGCGCATCCGGTCGACCCAGGCGCCGGCCGGCAGGCCGATCAGCAGCCAGGGCACCCACTTCGCGGCGACCAGCAGGGCGGCCTCGAAGGCGCCGGCGTGCAGGACGCCGACGGCGATCAGCGGTAACGACAGATTGGTGAGGGCGCCGCCGAACCTGCCGGCGACCTCGCCGGTGAAGAGAAGCCGGAAGTCCCGGTTGCGGCGGAGCAGCGAGCCGCGGGCGCCGGCGCTCATTCGGCACCGCGCGACGTGCGGGGGAAGGACTGCAGCTGCACCACGACCGGCAGCGCGTCCGGCGCCGGGTCGGCGTCCGGGGCGGGGGTGTGGCGGCCGATCACCTCGAACAACTCCTCGTTGAGGGCCTTGAGCTGAGGCGGCGTCAGGCGCAGGTTGGTCCAGTCCGCGATGGTGCCGGAGTTGCGCCAGTCGCCCGCCCAGTCCTCGCTGAGGTAGGAGGTGACGCGGTTGAAGTACTGCTGCACCAGCTCGTGCGTGTAGAGCGCGACCGCGCCCCGGCTGTCCGGGTCGTCCCGGAACTCGGCCGTGTTCAGCTCGTTGCGGACGGGGATCCGCCGCCACCAGCGCTCGCGCTTGGTGCCGCGTCCGGTGTCCTCCTCGATGAAGCCGTGCTCGGCGAGGTGGCGCAGGTGCCAGCTGACGGTGCCGGTGTTCTCGCCGAGCCGTTCGGCGAGCCGGGTGGCGGTGGCGGGACCGTCCAGCTTCAGCAGCTCGAAGATCCGCATCCGCAGCGGATGGGCCAGCCCGCGCAGGCTGCGGGCGTCCAGCCGGCGGAGCGGCCGGTCGGCCGGCGGCTGCGGCTGCGGCTGGGGCTTGGTCGGGTCCGGCGGCTCGGTGGGGGCGGGGTGTTCGGCCATGACGCCATCGTAGGGTGCAGAGAGTTCTCTGCATAGGCATCTCTGCAGAGAATGCTCTGCAAGTTGCCCGGGAGTGAGGCCCGGAGGAGTGTGGGGACGTGCGGAGGCGGGCGGAGAACCGGAGTGACGTCCTCCGGGGCACGTCGGCCCGCCTGGGGCGGTGATCTTCTAGAGTCGCCAGCGGTACGACTGTATGACCACCGTGCGGTCCCGGAGACTGTGCGGAGCGCGACACCGAGAGGCGGCACCACCATGAACGACCAGCAGGCACCCGAGCCGTTCGAGCCCGTCGACGAGGACTGGCAGACCGCGCTGGCGGTCGTCGCCCACCCCGACGACATGGAGTACGGCGGTGCCGCCGCCGTCGCCCGCTGGACGGCCCAGGGCAAGAAGGTGGTCTATGTGATGGTCACCAGCGGCGAGGCCGGCATCGACTCGATGAGCCCCGAGGACTGCGGCCCGCTCCGCGAGGCCGAGCAGATCGCCTCCGCCGCCGTGGTCGGCGTCGACACCGTCGAGTTCCTCGGCCACCCGGACGGGGTGCTGGAGTACGGGCTGCCGCTGCGCCGGGACATCGCCCGGGCCGTCCGCCGCCACCGCCCGGACATCGTCATCACCAGCAACTTCCGCGAGACGTACGGCGGGGTCTTCCTCAACCAGGCCGACCACATCGCGGTCGGCCGGGCCACCCTGGACGCGGTCCGGGACGCCGCCAACCGCTGGGTGTTCCGCGAGCTGGTGGCCGAGGGGTACGAGCCGTGGAACGGGGTGCGGGCGGTCTGGGCGGCCGGCTCGCCCGAGTCGCGGCACGCCGTGGACACCACCGAGCACTTCGACAAGGGCGTCGCCTCGCTCGCCGAGCACAAGGCGTACCTGGCCGGGCTGGGCGGTGCGATGGCCGATCCGCAGGAGTTCCTGGAGGGCTTCGGCCGGGGCGCCGGCAGCCGGCTCGGCACCCGGTTCGCCGTCCCCTTCGAGGTGTTCCCGCTGCGCTGAGGCGTGCCGCGCGGGATCAGGAGCCGTGGTCGGCGTGCTCGCGGCGGCGCCGCCGGTGGCGCAGCAGCTGCCGGGCGGCGAGCGCCGCGCAGAGCACGCCGACGGCGACCAGCAGCCACAGCTGGTACCGGACCGCCGTCCGGTACACGGCCCCGATGTTGGCCCCGGCCAGGTAGCCGAAGGCGGACCAGACCCCCACCCAGAGCGCCGCGCCGAGCACGTTGAACGGCTGGAACCGCCGCCAGGGCATCTCGGTGGTGCCGGCGATGATGCCGTTGGTCTGGCGCAGCCCGTCCACGAAGCGCGCCACGGTGACGACCTTGCCGCCGTGCCGGGCGAAGAAGCCGTCGGCGCGCTCCATCCGGGCGGGGGTGAGCAGCACGTAGCGGCCCCACCGGTGGACGAAGGCGCGGCCGCCGGTGCTGCCGATCAGGTAGCCGAGGCTGTTCCCGAGGACGGCGGCCGCGAAGGCGATCCCGACCACGGTGGCCAGGTCGAGGTGCCCGGCGCCGGCGTAGACGGCGGCCAGCACCAGGATGGTCTGGCCGGGCGCGGGGATGCCGCAGTTGTCCAGCAGGACGAAGAGCGCCACGGCCGCGTAGCCGTACTCGTCGAGCAGCGGGGCGAGCCCGGCGAGCGGGCTGGGCAGTGCGGGCTCGGACACGTGGCTCACCACCCCGCGCCGGTCAGGCCCGGGGTGGCGGCCGGATGGTTCAGCGGAGCGCCTGGCGGGGCTCGATGTTGCAGTCGGGGCCGGGGTAGATCAGCCCCGTGTGGCCGTCCTCGAAGCGGACCATGTACGGCGGCTCGCCCTCCGCGCCGCGCACCTCGATGATCTCGCCCTTCTGGTCGACCATGCCCACCGCCCTGCTGTGGATGTGGAGCTGGTCACCTACCGCTGCGTGCATGGTCTGCTCCTCGGGTCGCGATGGCCGCGCGGGCGGCCGTTCTGCTTCCACTCTGCTGCGGCGGGGGCGGGCCCGCAACGGCTTGGCCGTGCGGCCGGTGCCTGGGGGGCGGGTGTCGTCGTGGGCCGGTCGACGTCGCCGGGCGGGCCCGGTCAGTGGGGCCCGAACTGCTCGGCGAGGTAGCAGCGGACCAGTCGCTTGCACTCGCCGATCAGCGCCGGATCCCCGTCCGGAGCGCTCCGGAAGGCGAGCTTGAGCACGGCGTCCGCCGCCTCCAGGGCCACCCGCAGCGCGAGCGTGAGCGCCGCCGGGTCGGCCGTCGCGAACAGGTCGCCGCCGAGGGCCTGGAGGCGCAGCGCGACGGCGGTGTTGTTGTCGAGGTCGGTGTCGAGCAGGTGCAGGTCGTCCCGGACCCCGGCGGGCACGGCCGCGCCGGCCAGCCCGAAGTCGACCTGGCCGAAGCCGGGGACGGCCCGCTTCATCGCCACGAACTCGTCCACCGCGAGGTCGGTGAACCCCGCGGTACCGGTCGGCGCCGCGTCGAGCAGCCGGCGGTCGAGGCGCTCCAGGTAGTGGTCGAGGTTGCGGCCGGCGAGCGCGGCCAGCAGGTCCTCCTTGCCGGCGAAGAACTGGTACAGCGTGCCGATCGGCACCTGGGCGCGGTGCGCGACCTCCTTGGTGGTGAGCGCGGCCGCGCCGACCTCGTCGAGCAGCCCCGCGCAGGCGTCCAGGAGCCGCTCGTAGCGCTCCTGGCTGCGCTGCTGCACCGGCCGCCGCCGGCCCGGTCCGCCCTGCCCGGCCACCCGGTGACTCCTCGTGTCCGCGCTCATGGGGCCACTGTGCCGCATCGGGTGTTCCACGGGCCAATCATCGCTGTGAGCCGTGCTCGTATTCTTCGCCGCGGGGCTTCGGCCCACCTGTCCGTCGCCCGCTCGACGGCGGGTCGTCGCCGTCCGGCCGCCGGGGCGGTGACACCTGCTGCCGGGGCCGGGTGCGTGCGGCCGGGGGAGAGTGTTCCGCCATTGCGGCGACATCGCCCCGGCGCTGCCCGGTCCGCTGATCCGAGCCGCATACCCTGTCGCCTTGCCGTCGCCCGACGGTGAGGCGGCGTGGGTCGGTGGACAGGGGTGCGGCTTGGTTTCGTCGGGTTCAGCCGATCCGGGGGCCGCGGCGTCGGGGCGGCAGCGCTTGCGTGCGTGGTTGCTGGACGGGCTGGCCGACATGGCCAAGCAGTACCCCGGGCCGCACGCGCAGGCGCCCGTCGAGCACCAGGGCGCCCGCTGGTGGCGGGTGATGTGCCTGACCGGCCTGGACTACTTCTCGACGCTCGGCTACCAGCCGGGCATCGCCGCACTGGCGGCCGGCCTGCTGTCCCCGGTGGCGACCATCGTGCTGGTGCTGGTGACGCTGTTCGGCGCCCTGCCGGTGTACCGGCGGGTCGCGAAGGAGTCCCCGCACGGCGAGGGCTCGATCGCGATGCTGGAGCGGCTGCTCTCGTTCTGGAAGGGCAAGCTCTTCGTCCTCGCGCTGCTGGGCTTCGCCGCCACCGACTTCATGATCACCATCACCCTGTCGGCCGCCGACGCCACCGCGCACCTGGTGGAGAACCCGCACCTGCAGAGCGCGCTGAGCGGCCGGCAGGTACTGATCACGCTCGTCCTGGTCGCGCTGCTGGGCGGCGTCTTCCTGAAGGGCTTCAGCGAGGCGATCGGCCTGGCCGTGGTGCTGGTCGCGATCTACCTGTCGCTGAACGTGGTCGTGGTGGCCACCGGGCTCTGGGAGGTCGCGCGCTCCCCGCACCTGGTCACCGACTGGTCGGACGCGCTGACCACCGAGCACGGCAACGTGGTCGCGATGATCGGCGTCGCACTGATCACCTTCCCCAAGCTCGCGCTCGGCCTGTCCGGTTTCGAGACCGGCGTCGCGGTGATGCCGCACATCGAGGGCGATCCGGAGGACACCGAGGAACGGCCGACCGGCCGGATCCGGGGCGCCCGGAAGCTGCTGACCACGGCCGCGCTGATCATGAGCGTCTTCCTGATCACCACCAGCTTCATCACCACCCTGCTGATCCCGAAGGCGGCGTTCGAGCCCGGCGGCGAGGCCAACGGCCGGGCCCTGGCCTACCTGGCGCACGAGTACCTGGGCAGCGCCTTCGGCAGCGTCTACGACCTGGCCACGATCCTCATCCTCTGGTTCGCCGGCGCGTCGGCGATGGCGGGCATGCTCAACCTGATGCCCCGCTACCTGCCGCGCTACGGCATGGCGCCGGCCTGGGCGCGGGCGGTGCGGCCGATGGTCATCGTGCTCACCCTGATCGCCTTCCTGGTGACCTGGATCTTCGACGCGAGCGTCGACGCGCAGGGCGGCGCGTACGCCACCGGCGTGCTGGTGCTGATCAGCTCCGCCGCGATCGCCGTCACCATCGCCGCGCACAAGGCCCGCCAGCGCAACTGGACCATCGGCTTCGCGGTGATCGCGGCCGTCTTCGTCTACACCACGGCGCTGAACATCGCCGAGCGGCCGGACGGCGTCAAGATCGGTGCCTGCTTCATCGCCGGCATCATCCTGCTGTCGCTGCTCTCCCGGCTCAAGCGGGCCTTCGAGCTGCGGGTGACGGACGTCGCGTTCGACGAGGCCGCCGAGCGGTTCGTCCGCGACTACACGCACCGCCCGCTGCGCCTGATCGCCAACGAGCCGAACAGCCGGGACCTCGCGGAGTACCAGGAGAAGAAGCGCCAGATCCGGGCGGACAACGACATCCCCGCCGAGGACGACCTGGTCTTCGTCGAGGTCACCGTGCTCGACCCGTCGGAGTTCGAGACCGTCCTGAAGGTCCACGGGGAGGTCCTGCACGACCGCTACCGGGTGCTCACCCTGGAGAGCTCCAGCGTGCCGAACGCCCTGGCGGCCCTCCTGATGGAAGTCCGGGACCGGACGGGGCAGCAGCCGCACATCTACTTCGAGTGGACCGAGGGCAACCCGTTCGCCCAGTTCCTGCGGTTCTTCCTGTTCGGCCACGGCGAGGTCGCGCCGGTCACCCGCGAGGTGCTGCGGGAGGCCGAGCCGGACCGCGGCCGCCGCCCCCGCGTCCACGTCGGGTGAGCGGGAATCCGGGGGGCTACGGGCGTCGAGGCGGGGCGGGCGCTCAGACCGGAACGACCGCGACCGGGCAGCCGGCGTGCCGGACGACCGCCTGGCTGGTCGAGCCCAGCCTGCCGAGCGGTCCGCGCTGCTCACCGTGGCGTCCGACGACGACCAGTCGCTGGGTCTGCGACCCGGCGACCAGCTCGCGGGCCGGGTTGGAACGCACCGCGGTCGCGGTCACGGTGACGTCCGGGAACCGTTCGCGCGGGCCGGCCAGCACCTCGGCCAGCAGCCGGTCGTGCTCGGCGGCGATGTCCGCCTCCTCGTAGACCAGCGGGAGGTCGTGCGCGGGCCCGGCGACCAGCGGATAGGCCCAGGCGTGGACGGCGAACAGGGGGAGGTTCCGGCGCCGCGCGGAGTCGAAGGCGTAGGCGAGCACCTCGTCGTCGTGTCCCTTGCCCTGGACGCCCACCAGCACGCCGCCGCCGCCGGCGCCGGCCCCGGTGTCGTGCACGACGACGACCGGACAGGAGGCGTGGCCGGCGGCCCGGAGACTGGTCGAGCCGAGCAGCAGGCGGGGGAAGCCCCCCGTACCCCGGGCGCCCAGGACCAGGAGCAGGGCCTCCTCGGCCGCTGCCGCCAGCGCCTGCCGCGGATGGTCGTCCACCAGCTCCGTGACGACGGCGAGGCCGGGGTGCCTCAGCAGGACGCGTTCGCGGGCCGCGTCGAGCAGGCCGGCGCCCGCGTCCTTGCTGAGCCGGGTCTCCTGACCCGCGGGAGCGTGTGCCGCCTCACCGAACCAGGCGTGGACCACGCGGAGCGGCGCGTTGCGCAGCCAGGCCTCGTCCGACGCCCAGTCCACGGCCTCCAGGCTCGACTGCGAGGCGGCGACGCCCACGACGACGGGGTTTCTCATGGCCGGCTCCTCCTGACTGCGGGGCGGCGTCGCGGGGCAGCCCGGTGCTCGCACGGGCACCGCGTCCGGTCCTGCGTCCAGGCTATGCCGCAACCCGCGCGGTGGCAGGGCGGGCGGGTCGGGGTCGCGGTCGCGGGTCGGGGGCCAGGTGCTCGTCCGGGAGGGCCGGGGGCCGGGGCGGATGTCGGGTGGGCCGGTGGGGTGCCTGCGGGTGGCGTCGTGGCATCGCCTGGCGCAAGGGGTGGTGCCATCTGGTGTCATCCGGTGTCATGAGGCGTCATGAGGTGCCACGGGTGCTGCCTCCAGGGGCTGCGGGGTGCTGGGTGCCCGGTCGTTGGGTGGTGCTTGCTCCAGGATCGGGCAGTTGGGAGGCCCGGAAGTGCCTGGTGTGAGGCCTATGTCGGGGTGGGTGCCATAAAGGCTTGCGGATGGCGCCATAGTGGTGCCACCATAGCGTCATCGGCCTCGCGGCGTCAGTGATCCCGGAGACGATCGACTACGTCGTGGTCCGAAAGAACCACACCCGGCAGAGCACCATCGACCTCCTCCGCGCCGCGGGCTGAGCCCCGGCACCGCCACCTCGCACACGCCCCAGTCACGTCAGTTCTCGAACGGGAGGGCTCATGCCTTCATCCGCCATGCCCACACCCAGGCGGGCCGACGGCCACCTGCCACCGACCGCCGTCTCCGTCGTCGGTCTGCGCAAGTCCTACGGGGACAAGACCGTCCTCGACGGCATCGATCTGCGGATCCCGGCCGGGTCCGTGTTCGCGCTGCTCGGCCCGAACGGGGCCGGCAAGACCACCGTCGTCAAGATCCTCTCGACCCTGATCGGGGCCGACGGCGGACAGGCCCGGGTGGCGGGCCACGACATCGCCACCGCGCCGCAGGCGGTGCGCGCCGCGATCGGTGTCACCGG